>CALZHO010000213.1 GCA_945787425.1 uncultured Bacteroidales bacterium | reverse complement strand
AGACCTCACCGGTTACTCGCGAAAATTTCCAATCCAACTGGTACGATATTGAGGCTGCCTCCCGAGAGGAAGCCAAGCCCGTGAAGAACACGGCTTATATCATTCGCCTGCCTGATGGCGGTGGTTACTACGATGACAAATACATTGTCTTCCACGGTCATGGCTACCAAAACATTGCGAAAAACTACAATGCCCCTGACTCGCCTGAGGATGACCACTATTCCTATTCGGGCAACAACACCATGATGCCGCAGTCGCTCACGTCGGCGTATGTATTGGACAATGCGGGTGATTACTTCACCTCATCTTCCACCGTTACGCTCCATCCGTTCGAGTGTTCGGTCAATGCTACACGGGCTACGATTGCCAAGATGCCACGCATCGCGCTCAATGGCAAAAACAATACCACCACCGACCTCACCCCACTGCCAACTACCGATTTGCAAGGCGGCATCATCTATTCCATGTATGGGGCATGTGTAGCGCGTTTCAATTCGATAGACGAGTACGACCAAGCATGTCAAAACCTCGCCACAGGTATCTATATTATGGTTACCTCATCTACCACCACCAAGATTCAAATTCCATAACCCATTAATAAATCATCAACTTATAACAACTTAAAAAATACAACAATTATGAAAAAAGTTCTTTTCCTCTTCTTCGCATTGCTTGGATTTTCCATCCATGCCAATGCTGTATGCACAGCTACCAGCACGGCTGTAGATGCTTTTTACACCAATGCCAATCCGCAGTTTGCGGTGTCTTCATTGCAACAGGGCTATACATGGTCAGCGGAGACTACTGCTGCGGGTGTTAAGATCACCATGCAGTTCCTTGATAATCTCCCTGGCATGGCGACTCCTATGCTTTTCACGTTCGATGCGCAGGGCGTTTTGATTGGCAATCCTATCCCTATGGCTGAGTGGAATCCTACCACCCGCACGGCTGCTCACACCCTCACGGGATTGGAGCAGGGCTCCGACCTTGTCTTCCTCGTGCAGGTAGCGCTGGAGGCTGGCAAGATTCTCTTCACCGAGCGTATCATCTACACCGTGGGCTCCAACTGCGATGGCTCCGATGCTACCGACAATGTGGTGGCTGAGTGCTCTGGCAATAGCAAGGGGGTCGATGAATACTACACCGCTGCCAATCCTGCGGCTGCGGGCTCAGATGCCTTCACCATGGGCTACGATTGGTCGGTCAAGACCATGCAATCGGGCAACGTAGAGATTGAGGTGAATTTCCTCGACTATTTTCCTGGTATGGCTGCGCCTCAGCTCTTCCTCTTCAAGAACGAGGGCGGTAACGAGGTCTTGGATGGCGACCCTATCCCTATGCGCTGGGTAGGTACCAAAGCACACTATACCCTCACGGGATTAACCCAAGGTACGGAGATTGTCTTCCTCGTACAATTGGCGTATGAGATGCACGTGCTCTTCACCGAGCGTATCCGCTACACCGTAGGCAACAACTGCCAAGAGGATACAGCGCTGGAGCAACCTGCTGTGCAAACCACAACACGCAAGGTTATTGAGAACGGACAGATATATATCATCCAAAACGGCATCCGCTACAATGCCCTTGGCGTACAGATTAAATAACTCATCACTCATAGTTCATAACTATCCAACCACTTGCCCCTTATTTGCCCCTTATCTCCATAGGAACTTCATAGGAACCTCACCGAGAGACGACCGAGAGACGACCGAGAGACGACCGAGAGACGACCGAGAGGCGAATATTCGAAAACCAACGCCCCATGGGGCATACAACATAACAACGTGAAACAGACAACGCGCCATATGCGCATATAACGTAAACAAAGTGAACGGATAATACGAACTTAAAATTAAATGTATATGAAAAAATATTTGCTTAAATCATTCGCACTGATTGCAATGCTATTTAGTGCGCTGACCATGAGTGCTAAGAAGTACTGCCAAGAGTCATTAACACTCAATCTCGGGGCTACTATCCAATTGTCTTGTGAATTGGTTAGTGCGGGTAATTATCGTATTACGATTGAAGGCGAGAATCTCAATGGATTAGGTGGATCATTTTACAATCCAGGAGCAGTAGATTTACGTACTAAAATTACATCTAGTACTGCAACAAAGATTGTATGTGATATTGAAGCTGCTTCTGCACCTACACTTTATACTCCTCTTTTTGTCCTTTGTCCAGGTGAACAAAATATCGGCTGGCCAACTGATATTGATTGGACAGGGCGTTGTGGCGAAGGCAGCGAAGTTCCTGTACAACCAACTCCAGAAAGCATAATTGAGAGTACTTATTTTGCACCAGGTTGGCAACCAGAAACCAATAGTACAGCTACATACAATGCAGAAACAGGTGCAATTACAGTTGACCTAAAGAGTACATTCTCTGAGCGTTGGCAAGCGCAAGTGAAAGTGAAGCATGATATCGCTTTTAGCGCAGATAAGTATTATCAATTCTCAGCGAAGTTTCATGCAACAGAGGAAATAAATAATGTTATGATAAAAGTAGATAACAATGCCATTATTGTAGAAGATGGCGCTGTCACTTTACCTAAAGAACAAGATTTTGTTTATACTTCATCTGCCGCTAAGGGTGTTCCTGGCAACGACAAAATCATTGTCTTCGACTTCGGTTATGCTTCGCCATGCCAAATTACTATATCTGACATCTCTATCGTAGAAGTTACTCCTCCTGCAATAGAGCACCCTTCTCCTGCTCCTGTTCCTACATTACCCGCAGAGCAAGTATTCTCTATCTACTCCAATGCGTACACTCCAGCAGTTAATCGCACTATGGGTGATTGGGGACAATCCACCAAAGAGGAAGAAGTACAACTTGCTGAGGGTGATAAAGCATTCTACTACACCAATTGCAACTATTTGGGTTGGGAATTAAATAGTACATATGATATGACCGCTTACCCAATGCTTCACATGGATGTATATGTAGCCGAAGCT
>CALZHO010000212.1 GCA_945787425.1 uncultured Bacteroidales bacterium | reverse complement strand
AGTTCTGCGCTAAGGTAGGTATGAACTACGCTTCTTGCTCTCCGTTCCGCGTTCCAATCGCACGTTTGGCTGCTGCTCAAGCTGCTGTTGAAGAGAACTAATCGTTTAATAGATAGAAAAAGAGCTTCCACTGGGGAGCTCTTTTTTTTTATTGCATAATGATAAGAGATATTTGCATATTAGAAAATATTTGACCTATACGCCCAACAATTACTATCCGAAGGGCGTGTCAATTTTGCGTGCGCTGCCGATTATACTGAGAATAGCGAAATGATGGTAATTGTCAAGCGTGTCTTAGATAAGATCAAGGCGGACTATACTCTCACTCAGCATGAGGTCGAAAATCGTGATACGATGAATATGTTTGCTGCACTTGGCGACTCGTTAGAATAATCCTATTTTACGAATCAAACGCAAGAGGCATGTAGGCACAAAGAGGGCTATAATCCCAATCAACAGGTAGTTCCATACAAATGGTACACTCACCTTGCTCCTACCTCTAAACATGGCATTCAACCCGCGACGCGCCAAATAGTCGGGCTGCACAATATAACCCATAAGAAGTCCCAACTTAGTCGCCCATGGGCGGATATTATACAAACCTGTATTGATTGCACCTGGCGTTACATTAGTCACTATTACACCTTTGTCCTTCAATTCCACATAGACAGAACGGGTGAAGTTCTGTAGAAAGGCCTTGGTGGCGCCATAGCTACCTAATCGCTGTACAGCAATGTTGGCGGTGATAGAACACATATTTAGTACATACCCTTTTCCACGCTTTGCCATGTCTTGAGCAAAATAATAGATTAACATAGCAGGTGTGATCATGTGCAGATTCATAATCAGCAAGTTAAACGCCTCACTATCATTCACGAAATCTCGGTCGTGATAAACGCCAGCATTATTGACAAGCACTTCTATCTCTAATCCTTGCTCTGCACAATAGGTGTAAAGTTCCTTGGCTGCTTCTTGGCGTCCAAGATCCATAACCAATGAGCGTACTTCGATGGGATAATCTTCGCGAAGCATCTGGGCTTTATCGTGAATAGCCTCTTCGTTGCTCACAATGAGTAGATTATATCCTTTGGCAGCCAATAGTCGTGCATACTCATATCCACAACCCGAACTCGCGCCAGTAATAAGTGCATACTTCATAAGCCTATAATCGTTAATATTGATAGTTTCTAATAGATAAATTTACGTGCAAAGGTAGTGATAATATTTGGAATATTCAAGCAGAAAAGAAAATAATAGTACTTTTTAGTACTATATTTTGTATTATTGAAAAAAAAATTGTACCTTTGCACGCAGAAATTATATTAGACGTAGTAGGCAATGTATAGACCAATAGACAAAATGAGTGACTTGATGGGTGCTTCCAGTAAGTGTGCATGCGCAGATAATCAAGTATTGCAGTTGATCCACCGTTTTGGTATTCCATTTGGTGTAGGTGACAAAACCATTGAAATGGTATGCCGAGAAAATGATGTGGACTGTACCACCTTATTGGCTGTAGTCAATTTTGCCATTACGCGTGAATATCAGTACACAGCCAATATTGATGTGGCTACCCTTCGTCAGTATTTGGAGAATGCTCATATTTATTTTATGGATTTTCAGTTGCCTCGTATTCGCCAGATGTTGCTTGAAGCAATTAATCTGGCTGGAATAGACAACAAAGTACCACTGCTAATTGTGCGTTTTTACGATGAATATGTAGAAGAAATACGTGCACATATCGAACACGAAAATGCTTGTGCATTTGAGCACCATGCTACAGATGACCAGCATATAGCCGCAAAAGCCATCGAACTGAAGAACCTAATTATCAAGTACTACCCACACAACGATAAGTCTTCGACACAAGCCAATGAGCAGAATCGTTTATTGTATGCAGTATTGCAAGATATCTATCACTTTGAAAATGAATTGGCATTGCATTGTGCTATCGAAGATGAGATAATGCTGCCTGCCTTAGCCAAAAATGAGCAACAACTATCTCAAAAAAACAATGAGGGAAATGAACAGGAACAAGAAGAACTATCCAGACGTGAGATAGATGTACTCATACAGATAGTCAAGGGATTGAGCAACAAAGAGATAGCAGATGCACTATGCCTATCTACTCATACTGTGATGTCGCACCGCAAAAATATCGTTCGTAAACTCAACATCCACTCCACAGCAGGATTGACCATCTATGCCATCGTGAATGGGATTGTGAATCTGGATAATATAGATATACTATAACTCATGCTGCGTCGTGTACAAAAATATATCCGTGATAATGGTCTTCTATCAAAAGGAGACCGAGTGTTGGTATGTGTGAGTGGTGGTGCAGATAGTATGGCATTGTGGGATGTGCTGCATCGTGGCGGATACGAATGTATAGTGGCACACTGCAACTTCCATCTTCGCGGCGAAGAAAGCGATCGAGATGAAGCGTTTGTGAGAAATGAGGCGATAAGGCAAAAAGGCGAAAGGCAAGAGGTACCGAATATATTTGTTAAGGACTTTGATACGCAGAGATATGCCACTGAAAAATGCATCAGCATTGAGATGGCAGCCCGAGAATTGCGCTATACATGGTTTGCCGAAGTGGCAGAGCAAACAGGATGCACGGCTATTGCAGTGGCCCATCACCAGAACGACCAAGCAGAAACAGTGCTACTCAACCTCAAACGTGGCACTGGATTGCGCGGATTGTGTGGAATGCGCCCCAAAAGCAACAACCCTTTGGGAGGTAAAGTGCCCATCATTCGACCGCTGCTATGTACTACACGCGAGTACATAGAGCATTACTTGCGAGATATACGACATATCGCATGGGTTAATGATTCTACCAATAACGATACTACTATCATGCGAAACGAACTGCGTCAGCAATTAGCCACATATTCTAAAGCAGAAATCGAACATATCGCTGCCACAGCAGAGCACCTGCAAGGATATGTGGATT
>CALZHO010000211.1 GCA_945787425.1 uncultured Bacteroidales bacterium | reverse complement strand
ATCCCCGATGAAGACCGTGCTACGCTATGCGTGAGCACACAAGCGGGCTGCAAAATGGGGTGTCGGTTCTGCATGACAGGTACTTTGGGGTTCCATGGTCATCTCAGTGCTGCTGATATACTCAACCAGATCTTCTCTATTCCCGATGCCGATAAACTGACCAATGTCGTCTATATGGGCGAAGGCGAGCCGATGGATAATCTGGATAATGTACTCCGTTCGTTGGAGGTGATGACCAGCGCATGGGGCTGCGCGTGGTCGCCTAAACGCATTACCGTTTCATCGGTGGGAATTACCAAAGGGTTGAAACGATTTATCGAAGAGAGCGATTGCCATTTGGCTATCTCATTGCACAATCCGTTTGCTGTGGAGCGACAAGAGATCATGCCTATTGAGAAAGTCAATCACTTGAATGATGTGATAGCACTGCTCAAGCAATACGATTGGTCGCACCAACGCCGTGTGAGTTTTGAGTATATCTGTTGGGGTGGCATGAATGACACGCCTAAGCACGCCAACGAACTACTGCGTTTGCTAAAGGGGTTGGACTGCCGTATCAACCTTATTCGTTTCCACTCCACACCACGGCCTAACAACTCTACACCACTGCTAAACAACTCTACACCACTGTTCAACAACACCCACGAGCAACAGATGGAGTGGCTCCGTGACTATCTCACCGAACACGGAATAACGACCACTATTCGCCGTAGTAGAGGCGAAGATATATTGGCAGCCTGCGGAATGTTGGTCAATGCATTAAAAAACGAATAAAGAATTTGCATATTCAAAAAAAAAGTCGTATCTTTGCCCGATTTTTATTATAAACGAATAACTTTGAAGAATTGTATATTTATGAAAAAAATTTTATTTCTCTCGTTGGTAATACTTACAGCACTTAACCTACACGCACAACTGCCAAATGTCCGCTTGCAAGATGTGGACGGCAAGACCGTTCAAACAGGCGAAATCAGCAACGATGGCAACCCTATCATCATCTCTTTCTGGGCTACATGGTGCAAGCCCTGCTTGCGCGAATTGAAAGCCATTCACGAAGTGTATCCTGATTGGCAAGATGAGACTGGCGTGAAGATGATTATTGTCAGTATTGACCAGGCGCAAGATGCCAACCGCGTTAAACCGTTGGTGGACGGATTTGGTTGGGAATACGAAGTATGGCTCGACCCTAACGGTGACTTCAAACGTGCGATGAATGTGCAAAATGTACCTCACGTATTCGTGTTGGACGGCAAAGGCAAGATTGTCTATAACCACGCTGGTTATGTGGACGGTGGCGAGCAAGATATCTACGAAGCATTGCAATAACTAATCCAATACCCTTCAATACCGTGTCAATCACGGTAGATATACGGTAGATATACGGTTGATATACGGTAGATATACGGTAGATAAACGAGTTTATACCAAGGGTTAAAGGAAACTACAAAATGATGAAAATTAAGAAATACATCCTCCTCCTCGCTTTCATTCCTACTCTACTTTGGGCAAAGGATACGGTGATTGTTGTAGGTGGTATTCAGCACGAAGGTCTTTTTGCTACTGACAACAGCGAAGTGCCTCCACAACCTGAATGGGCTAAGATCACCCACCTCAGCAATACCTATTTGGATTTAGGTGTTCGTTGGGAACATAACAAAGCCAATCAACAGTTCAAAGGATTAGAAGTGGTGACACGTGCAGAGCTCACGGAATGGCCTATGCTGGGTTATGATGCGAACTTCGGCGGCTATGGTCTTAGCCATTTGCACGTGGGTGCGAACTTCAGTTGGGGCAAGATCACAGTGGGTGATGTCTATGGTCAGTTTGGTAGTGGCATGGTGTTGCGATTGTACGAAGACCGAGCACTGGGCGTAGATAATGCGCTTCGCGGAGGAAAGATCGAACTCACACCCTACAAGGGAATTTTCATCGAAGCACTCGGCGGTAAGCAACGCCGTTATTGGAACTGCTATGACGATGGTGCATGGGGCTGGAACTACAAGCAAGATGCGGTACTCGGTGCCAACTTAGAATTAGGCTTGCACGAGTGGATACCTCAATTGCAAGAAGCAGGAGCCAACCTCACCATTGGCGGTAGCTATGTCAGCAAGTATCAAAAGGAAGATACCATCATCTTTAACACCGTGATCCAACCAGAGGGTAAGTACGACTATTACTACAACTTGCCAGAATGGGTAGGTGCAGGTAGCGTGCGTGCGCAGTTGCAAATGAAAGGTTGGAATGCAATGGTGGAATATGCCTATAAGGCCAACGATCCAACCGTCGTGAATAAGTACAGCTATGACCCAGGTCAAGCATTGCTCTTGTCGCTCAGTTACTCGCAAAAGGGATTGGCAATCATCGCACAAGCCAAGCGTTCGGAGAACATGTCATTCCGTTCGGATCGTGGACTCAACAATATGGCAGGTACCATCAACCACATGACACCATTTGCCAATCAGCACACCTATATGCTCACTTCTCTCTACCCTTATGGCACCCATGCTACCGCAAGCGAATGGGCTTTCCAAGGAGAGATTCGATATACATGGAAACGCGGCACCAAAATGGGCGGTAAGTATGGTACGACCCTCAAGCTGAACGCTTCGCATATCCGTGGTACGACTGACACATGGTTTGGCATGAGCGATGCACCTTATTATACCGATGTCAATTTGGAACTCAACAAGAAGATTAACAAACAATGGTATATCGGTGCTATGGCTATGTACCAAACCTATAACAAGCAAGTGATAGAAGGTCACGGCGACCTGATTCGTTCGGGTATTGGTGTCATCGAAGCCAAGTATGCCACCTCCAAGAACGTACAAATGCGTGCAGAATTGCAATACCTCTACACCCAACAAGACGAAGGACAATGGGTAGCAGCATTGTACGAAATCAGTTTGTGGCGCCAATTGGTTCTCTCAGGACAATGGATGTACAATATCGGCTACGCACAC
>CALZHO010000210.1 GCA_945787425.1 uncultured Bacteroidales bacterium | reverse complement strand
ATATTCGCTCCCGTTCGTTTTGTCGCCCGCGGTCACAGTGAGACGGATGGTTGGTCCTTCCCATGCCGATTCGACCACTTGCTGTGCATCCGCTACTTGCCAAGTCACCTCTGGGAGCGGAGCTCCGTGAGGCAGGGTGATGGCATACTCGTAGTCGGTAGGGTGGAAGCCCTCCAATGGGTTGCCATCGACGAAGATATTGAGCAGGTTGCTATTGTCGGAAGGCCGTTGGACGAAAGTGACGGTGTAGGTGAGTGTGGTCAGTCCGTCTTCGGCAGTCACCACGATGGTGTGGTGCATAGCATCAAGGGCATTGATAGCGACTTGTGCGTTCGCGTCAGTAGCCGTAGCGGTGAGTGTAGGTAATGTACCACCAAATGGGATGTTCACGTTGTATTCGAAAGTGAGTGCGTCGAAATTCCCCAGCAGTTCGCCATCGGCGAAGATACCCGACAGGGTAGCATCGGTGTTCTTGGCGATGGTGAAGTAGATGGAGTATGTCTTATGAGCATTGTTCTCCGCAGTGACGATAATGGTGACAATCTTGCGTGCTTCGTCCACAACGATTTGCTGGGTCGCAGCAGGGTCGGTGGTGGTGGCCGTCACCTCGGGCAACTGAGTAGTGCCATGTGGCAACTCGATGTCGTATGCGTATGTGTCTGGGCTGAAGCCCTCGAGTGGGATACCATCCAAATAGATAGCGTCGAGGGTGCAGATGTCGGAAGCCAAGTTCTCTACTACTACGTAGTAGGTATTGTTCTGCTTGCCATCCTCAGATGTCACCTCGTAGGTTATGGTGGTGTAACGACCCTTTTGCGCGGTGTAAGCCGTAGCCGTGGCTCCGTCGGCAGTGATAGCCTTGAAGGTAGGCATGGCAGTATCCGTAGGCAACTGGATACCATAAGTAAAGAGGGTAGGCGAGAAGCCGTTGATGCTGACATTGTTAGCGCGGATGTCGCTGAGCAGCGCGGTAGAGCGGAGCACGTGGATATTGATAGCCACGGTGTAGCCCTGTTTGGTATGACCATCGGGGGCAGTGACCTGAATGAAGTACACATAATGGGTGTCTTCTTGACGGAGCAAGGCGGTCTGAACCAATGCGTTAGGTTCGGCTGCGATAGCCGTCAGCTCAGGCAACTCAGGTGCGGTGAGCTGGTAGGCGAAGGTGGACTCGTAGAAATCGGCGAGCGGTGCGTCGTTGATGTAGATAGCAGACAAGAGGGCGTTGTTGGAGGCTTGGCGATTGACGCAATAGTGGTTGCTGCCCGCTACGCCAAAGACATCGAGGTGGTAAGCCGTGTCGGTGACTTCTACGACGACTGTATCCAATGGCGAAGTGGTCTCGTAGAGCAGGATGCCGTTCTCCACCATGACTCCTTCGAGCGTAGCAGAAGAAGGAGCGTATGGGAAGGCCTCTGCCTCGGTGGTCTCGCAATATGGGTCGGTGTCAACAGAATGGGTAGGAAGCTCTGCGTAGTAAGTAGCCGAAGTGCCGTCTTCTGCGGTGACCGTGATAGCATAGCGTGTAGCCTCGCGCAGGATAGCGATGGTCTGGTAAGGCGATGTTTGGGTCACTACCAAATCCGCATTCTCGATGGTGTAGTTGCAAGTCTTGTTAGTCGAAGCCGGACGTGTGACTGTAAGCGTATAGATGGTGGATGAACCGTCCTCGGCATAATTGGTGATAGTCGCCGTGCGAGTAGCCGTGGCGCCCGATACAGTCCAGTCGTCAGACCAAGATACAATCTGCTGTTGGTCAGGTACTTCGCCTGTGAAGGATAGTGTGGGTAATACGACTTCGGAATCCTCCAAAGCCACGGTGAAATTGTTGCCATTGAGGGTGGCAGGGACACCATTGGCGGTGAGGGCAGTTAGCGTGCTGTTATAGACGAAAGCAATGCGGTCGATGTAGATGACATCGCCATAGTCAATGTAGTTCTTGAAAGTACCACCCACATTCGTTCCTGCCAAATATCCGTTGGAGGCATCGATGTTGATATTCAATTGTTTGATGACTTTTCCAGCATTAGCCAATGGTTGGCGATGAGTGATATAGTTATCTGTGCGTTCAGAAACAATATAATCAATGGTATCTACATTATTTTGCTCGTCTGTGAAGACAAAAGAGAACTTGGATTTGAGGCCTTCGTCGTCCACCAATTGGCTGGTAATGTCCACTGCATCAGGGGTGTTGCGGAAAGGAATGCCGCCCGAGAATGATGCGGAAGAACCGCCATTTTCTTTGTATTTGAAACCATCTGTGTTTCCTAAGGTCAAAACCAATGGCGATGAGCCTTTCAGAGCAGACCAATAGCCCCAACTGATGCCTAATATGCCATCATCCTTTATGAAGATTTCTTTACCAGGATCAGTTACTGTCCACGTAAAGGCTTTATATTCGCTATATTGATCGGCAAAACCGTACCAACCCACAGGCATTTGGGTATGCTTGGTATTCTGCATACCCGTGCGATACTCGGTGAAATCGCCGTTAGGGATAATATCGTTCTGGTAATAATAATAGAAGGTGTAGTAGCGGGCATTGACTTGGTCGGTGACCTCTACCTGAATGTATTTGTCGTTATCTTGCAACACATTAGTCGCTACATCAGTAGCATGCAGGTATTCCAAAACAGGTTTTTGGGTGACTGGGAGGATATAGGTGAATGTGTTGGGGTCGAAATTAGGCAACTCTACGCCATCCACCTTGATGCCCGTGAGCGAGTAGTCAGGGTAGGTCATCAGCTGTGGTGTGATGGTATAGACCTTGTCTGCCTTAGCAGGGTCGTCCGCCTTGACGGTGATGGTGGTAGGCGAAGACACGCCGCCATTGAGGACAGTGACAGTCTGCTCAGGGTACTGCTTGACAACAGAGAATTGCAGTTCGGTTGTGCCGTATGGCAAAGTGACAGTATGGTCGGTGCCAGCACTGAGGTCAAGTGCGCCGATGTTCTCCACTACAATCGACAGCAGGGTGTTGTCATATG
>CALZHO010000209.1 GCA_945787425.1 uncultured Bacteroidales bacterium | reverse complement strand
ATCATTTCCTGCTGCCCATCACCACGGACATACACGTTATCTATATAGAAATCATATCCGCGCGTCTTGCTGTTTCTGACATAAAGGGCACTATACGCACTCTCTACCATGGACATAAATACTGCCCCTTCTTCCACCCATGTCGTATCGCGTCCCTCTATCCATGAGAAGAGGCGAAACATACCATCTTTATCGCGCGTTACACGGACGTTCAGGTATGAAGCAGAGCCATCCAAGCTCTTTATGCGGTCGGGATGTTCGATGAGGAGGGTGCTTGTGCCATTCTTTTGATCGTATAATGTAACGTTTTTATTGACTCCACCTATTTGTACATAATAGCCATCGCTATGGGTGTCTTCGCTGGTTAGTGCAATATAAAACCGTATCTGATTATATGCGCTGCAAGCGCCTGAAATACGCATCCAGCATTGCCATTGGGCATTGATAGCGCATGTGCTGGTGTGAAAAAGAGCACTTTCGGCTGCTTCACTAACTTGGCTTTGCAATTGTCCATTTTTGTTGATTGCAAAACGCGCCCAATCGCCCACCCATTGGGCATTCGACTTTTCTGCATTGGAAAAATCATCTTGCCACTCCTCCGCTCTGACCGTACCAACCACCAGCCACATCAATAATACTATGCCTAACCTTCCCGTTTTCACCTTTCACCTTTCAGTTTTCACCTTCCCGTTTTCACAACTGCCCTGCCTCTACCAGATTGATTACTCGTTCTACGATGCGGTCTTTATCTGCAGCATCGTATTCCTCTTTTAGGTCATTTTTGAATAGTTTGGCAATAAACTGCCAGAAGTTGGCACTGGCTTTTCCGCGATAGTGTTTGATGATCTCATAACTGGTGCGGTCGCTCTCGCGGTCCATCAGTTTCATGAGCATTTGTCCTTGCGAGGCAGTCATTTTGCGGAAGTCTTGTTCGTATTTCTTGAATAAGTATTTCTCGTGTTGTCGCCACCATTTGCGGCGTGCCTTATCATCAGGCAATTGCGCCAATTGGTAGTCAGCAAGTTGCATTTCTTTTGCCAGCTCTTTGGCAAAAGGGAGCGTTTTCTTCACGTCGCGTACCGTTCGCCAGTAGAAGCGTTCTTGACTTTTGTTTTTGAATACCATCTTTGGATACACATAAATATCGTGCATCCGAGCTAAATAGAAGGTATCATGGCTACTCACTTGCAGTCGCACTGAATCAACCAACGAATTGGCATATCCCGTAGCAAACACAATACTGAACAATATGATGATAGTCAATCGTATACGCATGAAAATATCTATGCTTTTTCTACTCCAGAGGCCACCTCGCGATAGGTGTGCAAACTCAGATTATCGCTTACAATCTTCAGCGATGATAGGCGAGTGAAACCCAATCCTGCTATGTAGGCCAGTTCCATATCAAACACACAATCTGTGTAATTAGATTGCAGTACAAAATCGGTATTGCTATAGCATACAGAAGAGAGCACTTGCGTAGGATAAACAAGATAAGATTCAGGTAGCGGTGCTAACATCAATATAGGTTCTGGATAATTCACGCATGGATGATTCAGCCGCACTTCGTTGACCACGACTACACTACCTATATCATAGTTGGCGCTACCTGCATAACCGATATTGATGAGTGGGGCGTCCAATGGTATGTTGCGCAATGTTTGCATGACATTCAATGCTCCCACACCCGTAACGATCACTTCCCATAGTGTAGCATCGTTCATACGCCACTGATTGCCTTCCCAATGCCCTTGTAGGTGCTGTGCAATCAGTTTCTTTTCTTCGATGAAATCGCCAACCTCAGCTATCAAAATATAGTTCTTCATATACTAAAAAATTATCGTTTTCTTATTATCTACAGATAACGCTTTATTTGCACCAGATGATGGGTTAGTTCGCCGTCGGGCAAATGAATACCCATATCATCTATATAGTCCACATGTACGCAACCTGAGCAGTGGATGATTGTTTTGTTGTCGAGTAGCAAGCCCACGTGCGATATGTTCGTGGCTTTCGGGTCGCGGTCGGCGTGGTCGAAGAAGGCCAAGTCGCCTGGTTGTGCTTCGGCGAGCGATGCAACGGGTGTACCTTGTGTGATCTGCTCGCGTGCATTGCGCAGGAGGTTTATGCCAAATACACTATATACCACTTGCGTAAATCCCGAGCAGTCCATACCCATCGCATTCTTTCCGCCCCAGAGGTAGGGGGCGTTTAATAATGTTTGCGCAGTTGCGCATATCTCCTCGCTTTTAACCTCTAATCTTTTACATCTAACCTCAGTAGGATCAATCAGATATTTTTTGTTGAGTACCTCGAAAGTTCCGTGTGCATAGTTAGGCAGGCGTGTACCGAGTGTGAGTATCAGTTCTTCGCCTGTTTCCATATCTGTGGCAATAGCCATTGGGACAGCCACTACGGTAGCTGGTAGGTCATAGGTTATAGGCGATAGATTATTGGCAGGAGAAAGCATCTTAAAATCCACCCAACCTTCTTGTCCGTCCACGGTGGAGCTAATTTTGGTCCAACGAGGCAGACGTTCCAGCACCTGGCACGCTTCGCCAAAGAGCAATTGTGTCAATTGCTCGCTTCCTTCGGAAGGTTCCATTCGCACAGGAGTGACTGTGCAACGATTAACAACCCATTCTTTCATGATTCGTTTTATTTATGTTCTGCTTGATGTTGTTGTATCTCAAACAAATGCTGTTTGAGTGACGTAGATGCATCAAGATTCATTTTTATGCGGATACGATAGCGCATCATCTCGGCACCGCGTATGGATAGATTTAGCAGTGGTGCAATCTCTTTGGATGTCAGACCGATATGTATATATACGCACATGCGGCGTTCTTGTTTATTCATCCATGGATAGAGAGCGGTGAGGTGTGTAATAAACTGGTTATTGACAATATCAAAATTCTCCTCAAATCGTTTCCAGTTGATGGTTCGCTCTCCATTGCGGGCAAGCCGATGTTGCAGGTGTTGAATCTTGCCTTTGGCCTCAGAAATGCGGTCTGT
>CALZHO010000208.1 GCA_945787425.1 uncultured Bacteroidales bacterium | reverse complement strand
CAAGTATATCGCATGGCTACTCCCCGAAAAACCATCACTCATCGAACCAGAAATAGAAATAGAAAAAGACACGTATCGTTCATACGGCAGAAACTATACGACGCAAAATTAGTACATTGTAAATAGTCCAATAGTAAATTAACATGTATCCACAACAAATCATTGATGCATTACAGCACGTGCGTTACCCAGGCACTGGCAAGAACCTTATCGAAGGTGGCATGTTGGAAGATGATATCCGCATCTCGGGCTTGGAAGTATCGTTCTCGCTGATATTCGAAAAAGATAACGACCCTTTCCGCAAGTCGGTGGTAAAGGCGGCAGAGGCAGCTATTCATACCTACGTGGATGAGAATGCCGCAGTGCATATACACACCAAGTTCATCAAGCAAAACATGGCCCCTAAGTCCGACTCGGTGGAGAACCTGCGCGCAGCGCAAGTGATTGCTATTCACTCGGGTAAAGGTGGTGTAGGCAAGTCCACCGTGGCAGCCAACATAGCCATCACTTTGGCAAAGATGGGCTATAGAGTGGGTTTGCTGGATGCAGATATTCACGGACCATCTATACCTAAGATGTTTCACACCGAAGGCTGTCGCCCAGTTTCTACCCCTGTGAATGGTCGCAACCTGATTGAGCCCATTGAGCAATATGGTGTGAAGATGCTATCGATTGGTTTCTTCGTAGATCCGCAGCAGGCAGTGGTTTGGCGCGGCGGTATGGCGAGCAACGCTATCAAGCAACTGATTCAAGATGCCAATTGGGGCGAACTGGACTATTTCCTTATCGACCTGCCACCTGGTACCAGTGATATTCACCTCACGTTGGTACAGCACCTACAACTGACAGGAGCCATCGTCGTGACTACTCCACAACCCGTGGCATTGGTGGATGCACGCAAAGGTGTGGATATGTTCATGAACGAGAAAATCAATGTACCTGTACTGGGCTTGATAGAGAATATGGCATGGTTTACTCCTGCTGAACTGCCCAATAATCGCTATTATATCTTTGGCAAGGATGGTGGCAAGCAACTCGCTGAGGAACTGAATATCCCATTGCTTGGGCAAGTACCACTCGTACAATCCATTCGCGAAGGTGGCGATGAAGGCGCACCTATCGCGTTGCAAGACGGACATCCCGCAGCACAAATGTTCGAAAATATATGTCAGCACCTAAGATAACCGAATTAGGTACTCAACCAGTACGTGGGCTGCTGCTCAAGTATGCCCTGCCAGGTATCATAGCCATGACAGCCAGTTCGCTATACAATATGGTGGACTCTATCTTCATTGGGCATGGCGTGGGAGCAATGGCATTATCAGGATTGACGATAGCCAAACCCTTTATGGATATTTGTGCTGCATTTGGTAGTTTGGTGGGCGTAGGTGCCAGTTCGTTGGTAGCAATCAAATTGGGCGAAAAAGACTACCGTTCTGCCAACGATGTGTTGGCAAACGTGATTCTGCTGAATGTGCTATTGAGTGCATTGGTGATGGCAGTCGGATTATATTGGCTTGACCCCATTCTGTATGCTTTCGGCGCAAGCGATGTGACTATTGTCTACGCGCGCGATTATATGGAAATAATCCTATGGGGAAATATCCTGACGCATATCTACTACGGACTCAATAGTATGTTGCGGTCAATAGGGCACCCTAAAGTGGCAATGTATTCTACTATTGTAGCGGTAGTAGCCAATATAATCCTTGACCCTATTTTTATCTTTGTCATGGATATGGGTGTTCGAGGTGCAGCATTGGCAACCATGCTTTCACAGGTGATTGCGGTGATAGGACAAATGGTTATCTTCCTCAACCCCAAAGAAGTAATTTATTTCCACCGTGGTATATGGCGTTTGAAACGAGATATTACCATGCGAGCCCTGGGCATTGGTATGGCGCCATTCTTGATGCACATGGCAGCATGTTTTGTGGTGATTGTGCTCAACAACCAACTCAAGCGTTATGGCGGAGATATGGCTATCGCTACGTTTGGCATAACCAATCGATTCATGTTCTTCTTTGCTATGATTGTGATGGGTCTTAATCAAGGTATGCAGCCCATTGTAGGGTATAACTTTGGTGCCAAACTCTACCCGCGCATGGTTCGCACCTTAAAGTTGACGATTATGTGTGCTACATGCGTCATGGGTGTGCTATGGCTGTTTGGACTGATTTGGCCCGAAGGATTTATCCGATTGTTTACCCACGATGAAGTGCTGGTGGTCCAATCTGTCGTGCCTGCTCGAGTGATGCTATGTACGATGGTGATGGTGGGTTTTCCGATGGTAGTAGGTAACTTCTATACATCAATTGGCATGTCGAATAAAGCTATATTCTTGAGCTTGACGCGACAAGTATTATTATTGATTCCTTGTATATTACTCTTGCCTCTGCTATTTCAAAAGATAGGCATCACCCCTATTTGGGGCGTTTGGTGGAGTCTGCCTATCTGCGATGCGATGGCTGCTTTTATTGCTGCTGTTGTCGTCAACCGCGATATGCGTAAGTTTTGGTTAAAGGGTTAGTGATACAGCCATGCGTTGGCGAAGAGTGTCGTGTGTGCTTTTGTTGCGCAACTCAATGTAAATCACATATACTCCTATCTCCGCTGTGCTCCCACTTGCCGTGGTGCCATCCCAACAGATTTTCCCTGATGATGATATGGATGAATGATGACATAACTGCTTGACCAACACCCCGTTGGCAGTATAAACAGCACATGTAGCAAGATAGTCATCGTTGGGTACGACGTATTGCAGACAAAGCTCATCTTCCCACCCGTCGTGGTTAGGCGATAGATTTTCTGACGATAGTTCCACACTCGCCTTTTCCCTTGCGGTCTCTGTATCTATCATTTCCTGCTGCTCATCACCACGGACATACACGTTATCTATATAGAAATCATACCCGCGCGTCTTGCTATTTCTGACATAAAGGGCACTATACGCACTCTCTACCATGGACACAAATACTGCCCCTTCTTCCACCCATGTCGTATCGCGTCCCTCTATCCATGAGAA
>CALZHO010000207.1 GCA_945787425.1 uncultured Bacteroidales bacterium | reverse complement strand
TGCCAAGCGTTGTTTGGTCGTTCTGGATATGCCTTTTGGCAGCTACCAAGTCAGCGAAGAAGATGCTGTGCGCAATGCCCTACGCATGATGAAAGAGTCGGGTGCGGACGCACTCAAGCTCGAAGGTGGCAAGGAGATTCTCCCAGCCATCCGTCATATGGTGCAAGCTGGTATCCCCGTGATGGGTCACCTTGGACTCACCCCACAGAGTGTCAATCAATTAGGAGGATATGGTCTGCGCGCCAAAGAAGATGCAGAAGCCGAGAAACTGCTCCAAGATGCTAAACTCTTGGATGAAGCGGGCTGCTTTGCCATCGTGCTCGAAAAGATTCCTGCAGCATTGGCTGAAAAAGTAACCAAAGCCGTATCCTGTCCTACTATCGGTATCGGAGCAGGTAATGCCACCGACGGACAAGTACTGGTTCTGCATGACATGTTGGGCTTGAACCAAGGCTTCAAACCAAAGTTCCTTCGCCACTTTGCCCAGTTAGGCGAAGCCGTGAAAGGCGCTGTAGGCGAATACATTGATGCTGTCAAACAATCCACCTTCCCCAACCAAACCGAGTCTTACTAAATCCACCACATACAGAGAAACGGCGAGATGATTATCCACTCGCCGTTTCTCTGTGCTCAAACTGCCTCATCACTTCCCCACAAACGCTCTCTCCAAGCTCTGCGAGATGTTAATCATGAAGTCACCCATGCGCTCAAGCTCGTTGATAATGTCGATGTAATACACGCTCGTTTGGTAGTTCTTGTCGTTGTTATCCAGCGCCTCTATCTCTGCTTCGCGCAGCTCGTTGCGCAACGCATTGATCTGTTCCTCAGCATCATACGCATTAGCAATGCTGGTCAGCGTACCCTCATGCG
The DNA here is from genome assembly GCA_945787425.1 of uncultured Bacteroidales bacterium. GTDB lineage: Bacteria > Bacteroidota > Bacteroidia > Bacteroidales > Paludibacteraceae > Colicola. The sequence goes on along the minus strand of CALZHO010000207.1, from coordinate 2,167 downwards.
CAGCAGTCAGATTGGCAATCATCACATCATACGCGCTATCCACCTTTGCTATCATCAAGTTAATCTTCTCGATCGTCGCAGTATCAAAACTCTTCTTGTGCTCATTCCTGCGGTTAAGCATACGACTAATCGCCTCGCCCGAATCGCCCAACGACTCCAACTCGCCGATAATCTTATACATTGCCTTGATTTTCACACTCGTTGCCTCACTGATGTCGCCTGCGGACACACCGTTGAGGAAGGCAGCAATCTCATATTCGATACGGTCAGAAATCTCCTCGTACTTCACCAGTTTCTCGCGCAGCTCATCAAAATGCTTCGCATCGGCTGCAATCGCTTGCTTGGCATAACCCAAACCATTGCGAGAGATCTCTGCAAAGTGTACAATCTCGTCGAACGCTTGTGCAGCAGCGAGTTCTGGCGTAGCCAATGGGCCAGCAGAGATATATTTGAGGCGGAATGGCTCTGCCTCTTGGTTCTTTGGTTTGATAATCCACACCACCGCTTTCTCTATGTACTTGATAAACCATACGAGAATCAAGGTGTTAATGGTATTGAACATCGTGTGCAGCATACTCAATCCGTACAACGCCGCCGTACTACTACCCATATCGCCTTCCACTACTGCAAAACCATCTGCTGCTGGGTTAGGCAAACCAAAGAGCTCGATGACCTTACCCACCAACGTTGTAAATGGCTTAAACAGAAGCAATGCCCAAATCACACCAAACACATTGAAAATCGTATGCGACATAGCGGCACGCTTAGCTTGCGTATTACCCACTGCTGCTGCGATATTCGCGGTGATGGTTGTACCGATATTCTCACCCAACACCATCGCACATGCCATATGGAAAGGTATCCAACCCATGCTCAGCATGATGAGTGTGATTGCCATAGTGGCAGAAGAAGATTGCAGCACCAATGTCAATATTGTACCAAACGCCAAGAATAGCAATACCGAACCAAAGCCATAACTTGACCAGTTGCGCACGAACTCAAGCACTTGTGGTGTCTCGCGCAAATCTGGCACCGACTCTTTCATGAACGACAAACCGAGGAACAACAGCGAGAAGCCCACTATGAGTTCGCCAATGTTTTGATGTTTGTTCTTCTTCGAGTTAGAGAACAAGAAGCCGAACAGCATCAATGGAATAGCCAGAATAGAGATGTCGGCTTTGAAGCCCAAGAAGGCCACCATCCATGCGGTAACGGTCGTACCGATGTTCGCACCCATAATCACGGATATTGCCTGGGCAAGGCTGAGCAGACCAGCATTGACAAAGCTCACCACCATCACCGTTGTGGCAGAAGAAGATTGGATGATGGAGGTGATGCCGAGTCCTGTAAGTACACCTTTGAACGGATTAGATGTCATGGCAGACAAGAATCCGCGTAGTTTATCGCCTGCGGCTTTTTGCAGTCCAGAGGACATAAGATTCATTCCGTAGAGGAACATTCCGAGTGCTCCAAGGAGCGTAAAGATTTGTAAAATTCCCATAACTTTATATGTTGAAAAGTTTTAAAAGTTTTAAGAGTTTTAACGGTGATTCGAATATCTTATTTCAAATCCTGGTGCAAAAGTACTGCCATATCATTATATAGGTATTAAGAAAATATTAAAAAATTATTAAATCGTTTATTTTGCCTATGGAGATTGGCTAAAAACTTCATACCTCTAAACACTAAACAATAGCCTATTGGGCGTCCACTAAACAATACAAATATTAAGATTGCCTTCCCTTATACCTTCCCTATTGCTCTCGTGTCAAAGACCAAGGACGAACCAAGGAAGAACCAAGGAACTACCAAAGACCACCCAACCGCAAAAAGTGCGTTTTATTAATATTGCTGTTTCTTAATATCGCTTTCCAAAAAGGTCATCTCTATTCCTAAAAAATTTGTCCCCATTCCTGAAAAGGTTGACTAATTTCCTAAAAATGTTTCCTTTCTATGTTTATTCTCCCGAATGGTATTCGGGTATTCCTCACCTCTCACCTCTAAACTGTAGCTCGCCCCTCGAGCGTCCTCTAAACTAACACTCTGTGCCACTCCCCTACACCCTACCCCAGAAAAATCGTCCCAAAACTGCATTTTTCTTGCATATCTCAAAAAAAAAGTGTATCTTTGCGCCCAAATATATAACAATTATGGATAACTTAAAATT
>CALZHO010000206.1 GCA_945787425.1 uncultured Bacteroidales bacterium | reverse complement strand
ATTCAAACCCAGGACCTTCAGAACCGGAATCTGACGCTCTATTCAGCTAAGCTACAGGGCCGTCGTCGGAATGGGCCTGTCGCATGAACGACACCTGCAGTGTCGTTGGGGCGACTGCCATTCCTCCTCTTAAATCAAAATCGAAGCGATTTTGATTTATTTTTTTTCAATGGTCAAAAGACCATCAGGATTATTTAAATCAACAACTTAAACAACTTGTTTCAACAATATTGCGCCCAAATCAACTTCCTTGGGCGCTCAAGGAATATTTTGTAAGTGTCAACTGGTAAATAAATCCATTTTTTACTAATCTCTTCGTCCGACCAGAATCATGATATAGTACACCAACGTACCTAATGACGACAAGGCGGCTACTACATACGTATAAGCGGCACTGCGTAGTGCCGCAGAAGCCATAGGAGTGGTGGCTCTGTCCGTGATACCCGCTTGCTCCATCCACGCTATGGCACGCGCACTGGCATTCATCTCCACAGGCAGGGTAATGAAAGCAAACAGAGTGATGAGTGCATACAGCCCCACACCAATGGAAAGCAACTGTGGAAAGACCTCAATCATCAATATACCACCTAACAGTATCCATGTCACCCATTGTGAGGCAAAACTGACAACAGGCACCAAGGCAGTACGCATACGCAGAGGAGCATAACCAAAAGCATGTTGCAAAGCATGACCACACTCATGAGCAGCCACAGCCGCAGCAGATACATTGGCAGAGTTGTACACCGATTCGGACAAGTTAATCGTTTTGCTACGAGGGTCATAGTGGTCGGTAAGGTGCCCCTGAACAGAAACTACACGCACATCGGTAATACCATTATCGCGCAACATTTTCTCAGCCACCTCACGCCCTGTGAGAGGGAGATAAACCTGCGAGTACTTCTTGAAACGATGGTTGAGCAAGGCACTCACGCCCCAACTAACCAACGAAATGATGATGAAAAGAGCTAAATACATAAATTATTGATAGTTAAAAGTTTATTGTTTCTTATAAATCTTCTTTCGACATACCTTGCAATTGCCAAACAAGTACAGCGAATAATGATCGGGGATAAAATTGGCCCATCGTTTGTCCGCCAACATGCGGCTGATTGTGGAGTCTTTGACCACACTTACCCTACCGCATCGCTGGCATACGATTTGCACCGTTGATTCCGTCACCCCCACCAACTCATATTGCGCCGTACGCACGCCGAACTCCTTCTCCAATTTTTGTACCAAACGTGCCTCCACCAACAAGGAAAGCGTATTGTAAATAGTAGCACGACTGATGGTCAGCGTGGTTAGCGATTGGCGCAGCTCATCTATCGTAAAACGCTGCAACCTACACACCTGAGACAATATGGTGAATCGTTCGGGTGTGTGGCGCAGATTTCGCTCATCGAGAAAAGCTCGAAGTTGTTCAGAAGTATATTGAAATATATCGTCCCTCTTGTGTGGCATTTAAATATCCTTGAGATAAGCGCGGCGACGCTTGTGGATTCTATGTGGGAACATCTCCCAGTGTGATTGATTCTTGCTATTAGTCTCCAGAATAGAGGTGGTTTCTACGCGCTTGATGCCATATTTCACGAAGTATGGATGTTGATCCGCAATGATTACAGCATTCAAACCTTTGTCTTGATAATCAGGACGAACGGCAATAAGGAGCAAGTCAAACGCATCCATTTGCTTTGCGCGCAACGCTTTCAGTATATGGTACCAGCCCAATGGGAACAATTTGCCCTTACACTTGCGTAATGCACTGGAAATATCAGGCATACCTACACCCACACCGACAACCTCATCTTTCTCGTTCACAACCAATGTCACGAAATCAAAGTTCAGCAATGGGAAATAGGCATCGCAATAGTATTTCTTTTGGCGATCCGTGAGTGGCTGGAAGTTATACAACTTCTGATATGCTACATCAATGACATCCATATATTGCATACCATATTTCTTCACCAACTCCTTGCAACTCTGCACTTTATCTACACGCACATTGCTGCGCTCTCTTACGATTTTGTCCATTCTCACAAAGCGCTCAGGTAGCTCAGTTGGAGGATAGATCTGGTACTCAATCCAGTCTGCCTCTTTGACCAAACCATAGGCGTCCATATGACGCACATAGTATGGATAATTGTAGAGCGAAGCCATTGGAGCCAACTGGTCGTATCCCTCCAAGAGCAAGCCCTGGTGGTCAAAATCTGTGAAGCCTACAGGACCATTGATTTGCTCCATGCCTTTGGACTTACCCCATGCAGCAACAGCATCCAAGAGAGAGAAACTAACCTCCTGATCATCAATAAAATCCACCCAACCAAAGCGCACGTGCTTGACGTTCCACTTCTTGTTAGCCGCATGATTGATGATGCCCGCGATTCGTCCTACAGGTCGATTATCTCGATATGCCATAAAGAGAATGTATTCGCAAACTTCATGAGCAGGGTTGTGTTTTTCATCAAATGTGTTTAGCTCATCGCTGATTAATTGTGGACAAAAATATTCACAATCTTTGTAAAAATCATTACCAAATTGAATGAATTTCTTTAGTTCACGACGCGTCGTGATTTGTTTAATTTCTACTGCCATATTATAAATATTACACAATTCGGCGACAAAGGTACACTTTTTCAACGGAATTTGCAAATTTAATGAGAAAAAAAATAGTGAAACCATCTCAAAATTTATCCAGCATCGCTTAAAACCGCCTCTATCTAAGCAGTAAAAAATACCCGGAAACAGAGGGGAAAGTCGGGATGGTATCCGAGTGGTAACGGAGTGGTAACGGGAAAGATCAACGAAAAACAAAGATAAAATTGATAGATTTATCTATCATATTGCCCGAAATTGACAAAAAAACTTGCGTATGTGCAAAAAAAGTAGTAATTTTGCAGCCGATTTTGGAGTGAAGTATCATAAGTGTTGTTGGAAAAATGAAAAAAATATCATCTGTTGCGATTTATTGTTCTAGTTCAAACAAAGTTCGTTCTTCCTATATGGACGCCGCCCATCGTTTGGGCGAATTGTTTGCTCAATCCG
>CALZHO010000205.1 GCA_945787425.1 uncultured Bacteroidales bacterium | reverse complement strand
AAGTAAAAGCCAGCCAAGGTATCCACTTCAAGACGGTAGATGACCTGCTCGGTGGCAACCAATGGATTGATGTGGACCCATTCGCAGAGCGTGATATTAAGGAGTTAGCAACCAATATCGGTCTTACTCAAGCCGACATCGCCAACGTGAAGCAAAACGACTTGCGCAACCCTGATGCAAAAGTTACCGATGGCGGACGCTTCGGCTACGACTATCGTATCAATATGATGAATGCCAAGCTGTGGGCACAAAACGAGTGGAAATGGAATAACGTGGATCTCTACTACGGTTTGCAACTCACCTACTCCAGCATCCAACGCACCACCGACATGCTCAATGGTCGCGCATGGTACTTGGCACGTCTCAACCCTGATAACGCAACATACTACTTAGCAGACAATGCTGCCGCAGTATTGGCTGCCAACGGTGATTATTCACAATTGCCTACTCGCTTAGCGGGATATGGTCACCATTTCATTGACCCTGCTGTGAAGGTTGGAGCCACATATAAGATTGATGGTCGCAACCAAATCAAGGTAAACGCTATGGCTGAGACCAAAGCACCTCTTGGACGCGATGCTTACATCTCACCTCGCGTACACGACCGCGCTGTAGAAAACATCTACCGCCATGACTATGCGCCATACTATGCTAAACAATATGGCACATCTGTACTCGCCGAATACTTCGGCGCCAGCCAAAAGATTGCAGGTGGTGACCTCACCTATTCGTTCAACTATCCTATCGTTCGCGGTCGTGTGACAGGATTCTTCACACAATTCTGGAACGGCACCGAGCTCAACGGTTATTACGACGACGAGGCACGCACCTTCGTGAACCAATCACTCACTGGCATCAACCGCCGCCACATGGGTGTAGAAGCAGCAGCCGCTGTGAAACTAGGCACATACTTCACCCTCACGGGCGTAGTGAGCGTAGGCGACTACCGCTACACCAGCAACGCCCTCGCTATCACCTCTGCTGAGAACGGTATGGCTCTGGCAGATGAAAGCGACCGCGCCGCTAACGACCTCAACCAAGGACCCATCTTTGAGTTGCGCGATAGAGTACTCATCAAGGGTCTGCGCGTGGCTACAGGTCCACAAGTGAATGCCAGCCTGAAGCTCAGTTTCTTCCACCCTAAGATGTGGTTTGCTGACATCACCGTGAACTACTTCGACTGGAACTTCCTCGATTACGCACCTGCTCGCCGCATGCAAGGACTGTTCACTGGTGTTCGCGCAGACGGTAGCCATGTGAATGGCAGTTACGTGGATTCAGAAATCAATGCTATCGCAAAAGATGAGGCAGGCAATGCTATGTATGACAAATACGGTGTGCCTGTGCTGAACTATCCATACAGCCTACATTCTATGCAAGAGTCATTGGTGGACGGCAATGTGCTGAATCGCTTCTTGGTGGATGTGAGCGTAGGTAAAATGATTTATCTCAAGAATCGTCAGTCTATCTCCATCAACTTGACCGTAAACAACCTCTTGAACAATACCCACTTCAAGACAGGTGGTTATCAACAAGCACGCTTGCCACGCCAAACCAAACAAGGTATGACCAATGGCAAGATTGTGTCAGTGATCAGTCCTAACGCATGGAAATTCCCATCCAAGTACTACTACGCATGGGGAACCAACTTCTATCTCAATATCCAATATAAATTCTAAGCAAGATGAAAAAGTCAGTATTTAATATATCTGCATTGCTCTTTTCTTTGGGCTGCATACTCTTGGCTGCTTGTACACCTAACGAGCCCACCAAGTTGTATATCTCTGACGCAGAAGCAGAGGCGTTGATTAAAGAAGGCACATGCCTCACCATTGAGCAGTTCAAAGCTACCTATATGACCGAAGAAGGTAACTACTGCATGCCAGACCTGTACCGCGCGCGTTCGAAAGCAGGCGATTACTACCTATTCACTATCGACACCATCCCTGTATCGGACACACCTATATATATACGCGGGCGCGTAACAACGGATGACTATGCAGGCAACTTCTACAAGACTTTGTGTATCCAACAAATGGTCAATGGCAAACAACAAGCCATTCGTCTGTCTGTAGATGCTGGTTCTATCGGCGGATTATACCAATTGGGACAAGAGATTTTGATTCGCGTGGACGGTCTTGCTATCGGTCGCTACTCCAACCAACCACAACTCTGCTTGCCATCGTACAACAACAATATCTACGCTTACAATGCAGACCAAAAAGTAGGTTGGGCTGCAGGTCGTATTCCTTTTGCTATCTTCAAAGCACGTACCCAATGTATTGGCACACCCGATCAAAGCAAATTGTATTACGACACCTTGCAAATCACCGATTACAACCACATTACAGATCTCGTTGAGGCACGCGAATGGGATGCCAAATTAGTTTGCATCGAAAATGTACACTTCACAGGTCAATATGATAACAACGGCACTCTAACCAACTGCACCACGGGCGATCCAGAAACAGATGGCAATGCCAACGTCTTTGCTCCTACGACAGAGAACATGAATTATCCTCAAAGCCGAGTAATCATGGACGCACAAGACAACTGGACATTGGTTTCTACCTCTGAATACGCTAAGTACGCGCATTTCTATTTGCCAGCCAACAACTATTGGGGCAATGTGGTAGGTATCCTTGGTTTCTACTACGACAATGGTTTGAAATACTCACAAAATCCACCTGCAGCCAGCGACTGGTCTATCAGCATCCGTTCGGTGGATGATTTGCGTTTGTATGACGACGATGAGCACTGGTTGTATGATGCCAACGGTGATTACAAGCCAGGGTATGAGTACTCCAAAAACTAATCCCTGCCTTTACACTTTCAACGCTAAACTATCAACAAAAATATGAGTTGGCTTGATATCCTTATCCTTCTTCCCCTACTCATCGGCCTCGTAAGAGGTCTGATGAAGGGGTTGATTGTAGAGATCAGTTCGATTGTTGCCATCATCTTGGGCTTTTTCGGTGCCAAATACTGGAGCGCCGCCTTTGCCAGTTGGCTCATGCAACAGTTTGATTGGAGCGAGACCGCCTGTATCGTG
>CALZHO010000204.1 GCA_945787425.1 uncultured Bacteroidales bacterium | reverse complement strand
AAAAAAAGGACGCTGCTTCTGCAGAGATGAATAAGATCTCTAAATCCATCGGCGCTCTTATGGCACAAGGTAAAAAAAACGAAGCTGAAGCAGCCAAAGCACAAACAGGTGCACTCAAGCAAGCCATCCCTGGCTACGAACAAGAAATGGCAAAAGCAGAAGAGGCATTGACAGCTCTCCTGCTCACTATCCCTAACGTGCCATACGACCTCGTACCAGAGGGCGGAAGTGCAGAGGACAACCTCGTAGTGAAAATTGGTAACTGGGCTAACCAACCCATGATAGACAAACTTGCTGCTGAAGGTACTATCGCTATCCGCGATTGGGATAACGCCACCGACGAACAACTGGCCAACAACGATAAACTTCCTCATTGGGAGTTGGCAAAGAAATACAATCTTATTGACTTTGATTTAGGTGTCAAAATTTCTGGCGCAGGCTTCCCTGTATATACAGGTATGGGCGCGCGCCTGCAACGCGCACTCATCAATTTCTTCCTCGCAGAAGCGAACAAAGCGGGTTATACTGAAATTATGCCTCCTACCGTAGTGAACGAAGCCAGTGGTTATGGTACAGGACAATTGCCTGACAAAGAAGGACAAATGTACCACTGCCAAGTGGACAACCTCTATCTCATTCCTACTGCTGAGGTACCTGTCACCAACATCTACCGCGATGTTATTATCGAAGAGGCACAACTGCCTATCAAGAACTGCGCCTACACTCAATGTTTCCGCCGTGAGGCTGGTTCGTATGGCAAAGATGTGCGCGGACTCAACCGCCTGCACGAGTTCAGCAAGGTAGAGATTGTTCGTATTGACACGCCAGAGCATTCCGATGCAAGCCACAAAGAGATGTTGGAGCACGTAGAAGGATTACTCCAAAAATTGGAATTACCCTACCGCGTACTGCGTTTAAGCGGTGGGGACATGTCCTTCACCGCAGCGTTGTGCTATGACTTTGAAGTATATTCAGAGGGACAACACCGCTGGTTGGAAGTGTCTTCTACATCCAATTTTGACACCTACCAAGCCAACCGTCTCCATTGCCGCTATCGTCGCGCAGAAGACAAGAAGGTTACGTTGGCTCACACACTCAATGGTTCTGCATTGGCATTGCCACGTATCGTGGCTGCGTTGTTGGAAAACAACCAGACTCCCGAAGGCATCCACATCCCTGCTGCCTTGCAACCATACATGGGCTGCGATATGATAAAATGATATATAACAACAAAAAATAAAAAAACGACTGTTCAAAAGAGAGCAGTCGTTTTTTGTGTTTTTAATGAGCTTCGAGCCAGTTGGTACCCACTCCGCAGTCGGCTATAAGCGGCACGGTCAGATGGACGACATTCTGCATCTCGCTGACCACAATCTCGCGCACCTTATCCACCTCATCCATTGGCACATTGAAATTTAACTCATCGTGCACCTGCATGATCATCTGCGCCTTCAGCCCTTCTTCTTTTAAGCGGCGGTGAATAGTGACCATGGCCATCTTGATGATATCCGCAGCAGTACCCTGAATAGGCGAATTGACAGCGTTGCGCTCAGCAAACGAACGTACCGTTGCATTATGCGACAAAATATCAGGAAGATAACGCTTACGACCGAAAAGTGTGATAGCATATCCCTGTTGGCGCGCCAACTCTTTTTGGTGTTCAATATAGTCAATCACCCCTGGAAAAGCAGCAAAATAGCCATCAATGAGGGCTTTAGCTTCAGCGCGCGAACAATCCAATTGCTGCGCCAAACCAAAAGCAGAAATACCATAGATAATGCCAAAATTAGCCGTTTTGGCCTGACGGCGTTGGTCTTTTGTCACCTGCTCAATAGGCACATTGAATATCTTAGCCGCTGTAGCCGCATGAATATCTTGCCCTGAACGGAATGCCTCCACCATATGAGGGTCTTGCGAGAAATGCGCCATCAATCGGAGTTCAATTTGCGAATAATCAGCAGAAAGGAACATACACCCATCATCGGGTATCACCGCCTGACGGATGAGTTGTCCACGTTCAGAACGAATAGGAAGATTCTGCAAATTCGGATTAGAGGAAGAGAGACGCCCCGTAGCTGTAACCGTTTGATTGTATGTGGTATGTATTTTCCCCGTTTCGGGGTTAATATATGTAGGCAATGCCGAGATATATGTCGAAATCAGTTTCTTCAATTCACGATATTCTAATATCATGCCCACCACGGGGTGCTTGGGTTTGAGTGCAAGCAATACTTCCTCCGAAGTGGAATACTGACCTGTCTTCGACTTTTTAGCTTTGGCATCCAATTTCAATTGGTCAAAAAGCACCTCACCCACCTGCTTGGGAGAATTGATATTAAAAGTCGTTTCCGCAGCAGTATATATCTGTTGCTCCAACACCTGCAACTCTTCGTTAAGTTGCACCTCTGCCTGCTTGAGCATATCCACATCGATACGTACACCTGCCTGCTCCATCTCACGAAGGATAGATGAGAGTGGCAGTTCTACTTCTTGATAGAGATTCCAGAGCGCGCTATCCGCCTTCAGTGTCTCCCATTGAATAGATTGCGATGGGTTATATGCCACCTCAGGATTGAGTAGATAACTCACCAAACGCCCCTCTATTGAGTCTTGAGACACCGTTTCTTCCTTTGCTATCCACCCGCTATCCTCCTCATATCCACCCGATAAAGTATCAGTTTTTACAGAGGCAAACAAGTCCAGTGTAGCCTCCTGTGGCTTGACTTTCTTCGCAGGCTTGGATACTGCCACCTGACTATTGGTAATAGAAGTAGGGGCTTGTTTTAGCAGCGAATTAAACTCCAACTCACGATAAAGCGGAGCAAGTTGCTCCCAATCACGCTCTTGATAAATTAGCGATTGGGCATCAAATTCAATGGGCACATCAGTCTTGATAGTAGCCAAAAAGCGAGAGAAACGAATTTCCTCCACTTGTTCTTGTACTTTGCGCTGAAGAGCACCCTTAAGTTGATCCGTACTAGCCAGTAGATTATCAATCGAACCAAATTGCTGTAGAAGTTGAATAGCGGTTTTCTCCCCTACCCCTTTGCAAC
>CALZHO010000203.1 GCA_945787425.1 uncultured Bacteroidales bacterium | reverse complement strand
GCTGACAGGCAGCAATGTCCATTTCATTGACGGTATCGTACCTGATGCCCAATACATGGGACAATTGGCAGAACAGCAAACGGCACAGATGTTGGACATCAAACAAGTGGCATATTACGAACCGTTCTATCTCAAAGAGTTTGTAGCCGCACCCAGTCATATCAAAGGATTAGAAACTAAATAATACATATAGTGCATAATGAAAGGCGGAAGAATCATCATATTATTGACTATTGCAGCCACATTATTGTCCTGTTCTACGCAAAAAAACACATGGGCTTCTCGTAGTTTTCATCAAATGAAAACGAAGTACAATATCCATTTCAACGGACAAATTGCTTTTGAAGAAGGACAAGAATCCATCCGCGAAGCGCACAAAGACGATTATTCATCTATTCTCCCCCTGTATCCCGTATCGGACCACAAGGCGGCTGCTGCGTCTGCTTCGCATATGGAGCGCACCATAGAGAAATGTCGCAAGTGTATCAAGCTGCACAGCATCAAAGAACGCCCTAAGAAGATTAACCATCAAAAACGCCGCACCGATCCTAAATACAAAGCGTGGTTGGAGCAAGAGGAGTTCAACAACCAAATGGGCAATGCCTGGTTACTCTTGGCGAAAGCCGAGTTCCACAAAGGCGATTTCTTAGGCAGTATCAGTACCTTTAATTATATTGCCCGTCACTATGCCCACGATAAAGAGATGGTCGCCATCTGCCAATTGTGGTCGGCACGCGCCTACGGCGAAATGGGATGGCTCTATGAGGCCGAAGATGTGCTCTCTAAGGTGCAACAGGAGAATATCAGCCAGAAGAACGCCTCTCTCTACGCAGCCGTCAGTGCGGATATCATGATGAAAACAGAACGCTACAAAGAGGCCATACCATTCATCAAGATAGCCTTGCCCGATGAGAAAAAGAAAGGCGAACGACCACGATTCTACTATGTATTAGGGCAACTGTACGAAGCACAGAATGCCAAAAAAGAAGCTCGCAATGCTTTTCAGCATGTACTCAAGATGCAGACCGAGAGCGAGATGGACTTCAATGCCCGCCTCAAGTTAGCACAACTGGCGGAGAACCCACAAGAGGCCATTGCTATGCTCACCAAGATGGCTAAACTGGACAAAAACAAAGACCGTCTCGACTTAATCTATGGTACACTGGGAAATATCTTCTTAGAGCGCAGAGATACCATTCAAGCATTGTCCTATTATCAAATGGCTATCGAAAAGAGTACTAAAAATGGTTTGGACAAAGCTGCAGTTTTGATAGTGGCGGGAGATATTTATTATGAGCAACGCGATTATGTGAAAGCCAGCCCATGCTACAAGGAGGCCACACAGATTCTATCCGTTGAGAGTGCCCAATATGCGCGCATCCAACGCCGTTCGGAGACCTTAGACCAGTTGGTGGTAGAATACACGACGGTGCAATTGCAAGACTCGTTGCAACGCTTGGCACAACTGAGCGAGGAGGAGCAATTGAAGGTGGTAGAAAAGATTATTGCTGACCTCATCAAGGCAGAAGAGGAGGAAGCGGAGAAAGCAGCACAAGCAGCACGCGAAGCGGAGAACAACAGCGGTGCGCGGAGCGTGAATACCAGCAATATGCTGGGCGGCGGAGGAAGCGGAGAATGGTATTTCTACAACCCTCAGCTCATGCGCTCGGGTCAACAGACCTTCCGCCAGCAGTGGGGCAATCGCACCTTGGAGGACAATTGGCGTCGACTGAGCAAAGCAGCCACCAGTTCGTTTATGGATGATATGGATGAGGAGTTAGCAGCCAACGACTCCACCCTATCGGACTCTGCTGCGGTCATCGCGCCTCAAGAAACCGACAACCACAAACCCGAATATTATCTGCAACAGATACCCAAGACCGAGGCAGACTTCCTGCGTTCTAACGAGCAGATAGCCAATGCGCTATACAACCTCGTGTATATCTACCGCGATGAAGTGGGGGACCAACTACTCAGCGATGAGATGTTTGAGGATTTCTTGCGCCGTTTCCCAGAGGACAGTCGTTTGTTGGACCTCTATTATATGCAGTACCTGACTGCGTTGAAAGACAATCGCATGGCGGATGTGGAGCTATACAAGCAGGAGATTATGCAGCGTTTCCCTGATTCGCAAGAGGCATATATCGTGTCGCAACCCGACTATTTTGACCGTTTGCGCCGTATGTCTGCAGAGCAAGACTCTATTTACGAGTTCACCTATCATGCCTATCAACGAGGCGATTTTGCAGGTGTAAAGACCTACAAGCAGTATGTAGAGGACAACTATCCGCTCTCACCGCTGATGCCTCGTTTCTTGTTCCTCAACGCTATCTCTGTGGCTAAGACTGATGGGCAGGATGCTTTTGTGGGCGAATTGCGCCAGATGGTGAAGCGTTATCCAGACAGCGAACTGGCAGCTATGGCCAAGGACATGTTGGCATTGATGGGACAGGGTGCTGAGAGTCAAATGGACGGTACGATGGCTTCATTGCAAGACCGCCGCCAAGAAGAGCAGCTGCTCACCGAAGAGGCACAGGATACGACTGTGACATTCAGCCACGAGCGCAGAGAGCCTTCTTTCGTAGTGCTGGTTATGCCACGCGACGAGCAGCGCCTGAACACCTTGCTCTACGAAGTGGCGCTCTACAACTTCTCGCAGTTCATGATTAAGGACTTCGACTTGAAGCAAATACGGATGTTTGGTGTCGGTGATTGTGCTTTGCAGATTGCGGGCTTTGATAGTCTGGATGATGCTGTGTGGTATGAAGGTATGTTGAAAAAGAATATGGATTTGATGCAAATACTCAAGGATAATAAGGCAACATGTATATGCATCACGCAATCCAATTTTGACCTGATTGGTAAGCATTTCACTTTGGATGAGTACTTGGAATGGGCTAAATAAACGCCGCAAACGCACTTTTTTTGTACAAAAATACATTTTTTTCTTAAAAAATTTGCGTATGTGCATTTTTTGTAGTACCTTTGCACCCGCTTTTGAGCAACGGCGGGATAGCTCAGCTGGTTAGAGCGCATGATTCATAATCATGAGGTCCCCAGT
>CALZHO010000202.1 GCA_945787425.1 uncultured Bacteroidales bacterium | reverse complement strand
TCGAACGCACACTATGACTACCTAATTCGGTAGCTACCAGGGGATGGGGCAAGGTTGATTCTATTTTTTTTCGTGCCATAATATTCTCCTCATTTTCGACCGACCACTTGTCCTGCAAATCGCAGATCATACTCCTTGTAGGATGTATAGCCAATCTTATCAAAGCCCTTGACATATAGTTTGCGCAGGCGTGCCATCTTCTCTTGATAATCCTTCAGTTCTCCCAACACGATAGTACCTGCCACCTCACGTTGCGTGAGTACAATATGCTTGGGATTATGCACATGAATCTGAGTAATGCGTTCTTGCCAATAGCGATCACTATTAAGCCACTGCACAAAATCGTAGTACTCTTCAGTAGCGGCTCGCTGACTCACAGCCCCCTTGAAAACAGGCACTTGCACATGAATAGTGGAGCGCACAGGCATCACGCGGCGGTCAGTATCTACGTAGTAGTTGCCATCTATAGTCTGCACATAGAGCATAGGCACACGTTGCGTTATTTCCACGAAGACCGTACCAGCAGGCGACTTATAACATTGAGCCGTTCGCACCATATCGTGTTGCAACATCCTGTCTTCGATAGCTTGACAGGAGATTTGGTTCATCTTCGTACCCAGAGGGGATAATCCTGCTTGTTGCAAAGTACGCAACAATTCCCCAGTTGTAACAAACTGATGCGCTGCGCTGTCACGGAGCACTATCTCCACCTTCTGACACACCGTATCAGAAGGTACGTGAGACGCCCACAGTGCAGCAACAGACATCGCTGTCACCAGTAGCACGGCACTCACGGAAGCAATAATCGTTTTGATTTTCATAATTAAAGTATTTTGTATGTTAGTTTTTGGGTTATCTCATTCACTTGGCGATCTATATCGCCTGCACCCATGGTTATCACCACCACAGTTTTTCCCGCGGCAAGGCAACTCTTAAGGCGTTCGCGCAAGTATTTAGGCAATATAGCAGGCAACACCAATGCCCTTTTCACCTTTTCCTCTATTTTCTCCATGAGCCATTCGCTGGTGACTCCTGCTATCGGTTCTTCGCGTGCAGGGTAGATAGGCATCAATGCCACCTCATCTAACTGACTCAGTACGCGGGCGAAATCGTCAGCGAAGTCGCGAGTACGCGAGAACAGATGAGGCTGGAAGACACCAATCACATAGCGGTCAGGGTATAATCGCCTAACCGAATCTATGGTGGCTGCCAGCTCTTGTGGATGATGGGCATAATCATCTATATAGGTGACCTGTGGTGTATTCACGTGTATATTAAATCGGCGATAGACACCTGCAAAAGTGCTCACACCCTGCCTTAATTCCTCCTCTGTAGCGCCAACCAACCATGCCACCGCCATCGCCGCCACGCTATTCTCAATATTCACCCAAACGGGTACGCCTAAGCGGATATTGGTTATGGGGTATGGAGTGTTGGGGGTATGGAAATCAAAGAAGATCTGCCCTTCCTCTACGCGTATATTGTCGGCGTAGAAATCTGCTTGCTCCCCTACCGCGTAGGTATAAAAGCGATGAGGCGGTGAGGTGAGAGGAGATAGGCGAGAGGCAATGTCTCTCTTTACCACCAACGCCTCTTGTACCAAAGAAGCGTAATGCGCAAAGCTCTCGCGGTAGGCTTCTGCGGTGCCATAAATATCAAGGTGGTCAGGATCCATGCTGGTAATGACCGATATATGGGGTGTGAGATGATGGAATGAGCGGTCAAACTCATCGGCTTCAACCACCACATAATCGCTTTGGGCATCAAGCAGAAGGTTAGTATGATAGTTATTGGATATACCACCCAGAAAAGCATTAGCGCCTACGTGCGAAGGATGAAGAATATGCGATAGCATCGTACTGGTGGTGGTTTTGCCATGCGTGCCTGCAACACAAAGGGCTTTCTTCTGGCGTGTAATCATACCCAGCACTTCGGCACGCTTGCGCATAACAAAACCATGTTCTTGCAAGTAACAATAGATAGCAGTACTGGTAGGTACCGCGGGGGTACGAACAACAAGCGTAGTATCTTTGTCCAGCGTTTCCACCCACGACGTGTCATCCTCATATTGAATCACAATTCCCTCATCTTCGAGGGCATGCGTTAAGTTGGAAGGGGTACGATCATACCCCATCACGCGATAACCTGCAGAAGCAAAATACCGCGCCAGAGCACTCATACCAATGCCGCCAACACCCAAGAAATAATATGTATCTATACTTTGGCCCATATTCAGCCTGCAAAGTTACAAAAAAAAACGAATATACGCAAATAATTTGCACAATTCCCAAAAAAATACTACCTTTGCAGCCAAATTGGATAATCTTATAGAATAAAATAATATGGCAACACAAGAAGAAACCTTCAAGAAATTAGTCGCACACTGCAAAGAGTACGGCTTTGTTTTCCCAAGCAGTGAAATCTATGACGGATTAGGCGCTGTGTATGACTACGGACAAAATGGTGTAGAACTCAAAAACAACATCAAGAAATACTGGTGGGACGCAATGACCATGCTCCACGAGAATATTGTCGGCATCGACGCCAGCATCTTTATGCACCCTACCACATGGAAGGCCTCTGGTCACGTGGACGCATTCAACGACCCACTCATCGACAACAAAGATAGCAAAAAACGCTACCGCGCTGATGTGCTCATTGAGGACCAATTGGCAAAGTACGACGAAAAAATCGAAAAAGAAGTAGCCAAAGCACGCAAACGCTTCGGTGAGAGCTTCGACGAGGAGATGTTCAAGCAAACGAACGAGCGCGTAAAAGCGCACGTAGAGAAACGCGACGCCCTTCACGAACGTTTTGCTAAAGCCATGAACGATAACAACTTAGAAGAGCTCAAGCAAATTATCCTCGACGAAGAAATCGTTTGCCCTATCTCTGGCACCCGCAACTGGACCGACGTGCGTCAATTCAACCTCATGTTCTCTACTGAGATGGGTAGTACTGCTGATGGCGCAATGAAGATTTATCTCCGTCCTGAGACCGCACAAGGTATCTTCGTGAACTATCTGAACGTGCAAAAGACAGGTCGCATGAAGATTCCTTTCG
>CALZHO010000201.1 GCA_945787425.1 uncultured Bacteroidales bacterium | reverse complement strand
ACCCAAAATTGCCGTAGGCACATCCAGCAGCAGGTTATACACCAAGTCGCTACCATCGCGCAAGAAATCCTTATGTTCTTCTTCCTCAATCAGCACGAGCAAATCGCCATTCACGCCGCCATGAGGCGCCGCATTGCCTTTGCCATGCACTGGAATCTGCATGCCGCCAGACACACCAGCAGGGATATGAATCTCAATGATTTCCTCTTCGCGCACTACCCCATTGCCTTGACAATGTGTACACTTATTCTTAATGATTGTACCCTCACCATGGCAGTTTGGACATTCACTCTGCACTTGCATCATTCCAAAGATACCACGTTGCGCTTGCACCACGCGACCCGTACCCTTACAGGTTGGACAGGTCTCCACATTGCCGTCCTCACTACCCGAACCGTTACAATGCGAGCAGTTCACGAGCTTCTTCACCTTGATTTTCTTGTCCACACCTGTGGCAATCTCCTCCAAGGTTACTTTCACACGAACACGCAGGTCGCTACCACGACGCACTCTCTGACCGCCGCCGCGACTACCGCCGCCGAAGAAACTGGAGAATCCTCCACCACCCATGCCCCATGATTCGAATAGGTCACCGAATTGCGAGAAGATATCTTCCATGTTCATGCCGCCGCCACTGAAGCCAGCACCACCCATGCCTGCATGACCAAACTGGTCATAGCGTTGGCGTTTCTGTGGGTCTGACAGCACTTCGTATGCCTCCGCAGCCTCTTTGAACTTCTCCTCAGCCGCCTTGTCACCTGGGTTCTTGTCAGGGTGATACTTTACCGCCATCTTGCGGTACGCCTTCTTTATCTCATCCGCACTGGCGTTCTTCTCCACGCCCAGCACTTCATAATAATCTCTTTTCTCTGCCATATCTTTTTTAGTTCACTTTGTTCACGTTCTCTGCTTTGCGTTGTAAGCTTCGCGTTGTAAGCTTTGCGTTAACGTCCGCAGGACTTATAACTTGATAACGTCTAAGACCTATAACGTCTAAAAGACATGTAACGTCGAAGACACATAACGCCCAACGGGCATATAACGTCGTTTGTAGGCTTTTATTCGCCTACAACGACTTTAGAAAAGCGAATCACTTTTTCGCCCAAGGTGTATCCTTTTTGTGTACAATCGATTACTTTACCTTTTTTTTCTTCGCCTGCTGCAAAAGTGGTGATTGCCTCGTGCAAATCGGTATTAAAGTCAGCATCGATTGTATCAATCACTTTCACGTCGTTTGCCGCTAAGAAACCGATAAACTTATTGTAAATCAACTCAATGCCTTGGCGAACTGCCTCAATATCATCGGTCTTTGCCATCGCATCTTTGGCGCGTTCGAAGTCATCCACAAGAGGCAACATATCTTTGAAGATACGCTCACCAGCAGTAGTCATGAGTTCGAGTTTCTCTTTGTTGGTACGGCGACGGAAGTTATCAAATTCTGCCATTTGGCGCAATTTCAGCTCTTCCAATTCTGCCACGCGTGCCTCCAGTTCTGCCACTTTGGCTTGCAGCGTTTCAGTCTCTGACACTTCTTCTATTGGTGCTGTCTCGGCGTTTTCCACCTCCACCTTTGCGTTTTCAGTTTGCACATTTGCGTTTTCCTGTTGATTTTCAACAGGTTGCTCTACATGTTCTTTATCTTTATTCTTTTTCATAATCAAATTTTATTACTACGTAATAGTTTATTACAATCTCCATGCCAATGGAAAAAAAACTGCCATTGTGGCAGTCCTTAGAGAATATTCATCACGTCAGAGAGTGATTCCACAATATATGTAGCAGTCTGTACTATTGTGTCTGGGCTCTCGGCTCCTGGCTCTTTGCTCTTTTGAATCCAAATCTGGTCAATGCCAGCATTGATCGCACCTTGGATATCCGAGCTCCACGAGTCGCCTATCATTACAACCTCTTCGGCTTGCAAGCTATTCATGCGCAATGCCTCCTCGAAAATACGTGGATTGGGTTTCTGGCAACCCACTTCCTCGCTCAACACGATATGCGCAAAGCAGTCACGCAGTCCGCTCTTGTCAAACTTCTCGTACTGCACTTCTATAAAGCCATTGGTCACCACCGTCAGCGGATATTTTTTCGCCAAGTAACGCACCAACTCCTCAGCCCCAGGCAATAAGGAGAAATATTTCGTTGTCAAATGCAGAAAATCCTCGCTCATCTGCTCCGCTAATAAGCACAAGTTTTCACCTTTCACCTTTCCCTTTTCACCTTTCACCTTAGTTCCGTGCAACAAAGGGTACAGAAAGCGATCTACACGCAAAAATTCTTTGGTTACTAAGTCCTTACCATATTTATCCCACAATTCTATATTATGCGGTTTGTAGAGCGAAACAAACTCCTCATGCGAAGCAAAATAGTCGCTCAAATGGTATTTCTCATACATCTCTTGAAGCGCTAACTTCGCCGCACCATGGAAATCACCTATTGTATCATCCCAGTCAATAAAAACTGCTTTGTATTGCTTCATGTTAGAACTCCAATGTGATTTGACCATTGATGAGTGGCGTTTTACCGAGGTGTTTGTATGCCAATTCGGTGGCTTCACGACCGCGAGGAGTGCGTTTGATAAAGCCCTCTTTGATGAGATATGGCTCATAGACATCTTCTATCGTGCCTGCATCTTCACCCATAGCGGTGGCAATAGTGTTCAAACCAACAGGTCCGCCTTTGAACTTATCAATGATAGTACTAAGCAACTTATTATCAATCTCATCCAAACCAAAGGTGTCAATATTCAATGCCTCTAAGGCATAACGTGCAATCTCCAAATCAATGGCTCCATTGCCCTTCACTTGTGCGAAGTCACGCACACGACGGAGCAAGGCATTAGCGATACGAGGGGTACCACGACTGCGGCGCGCGATCTCGGCTGCTGCTTTGCTGTCAATATGGATATCCAACAGTCGCGCACTACGCTCCACAATCCCCGCAAGAATATGCGCATCGTAGTACTCCAAGTGGCAATTGATACCAAAACGCGCACGCAATGGGCTGGTCAGCAGACCACTGCGAGTGGTGGCACCAATGAGTGTGAACTTATTGAGGTCGATTTGTAT
>CALZHO010000200.1 GCA_945787425.1 uncultured Bacteroidales bacterium | reverse complement strand
ATGGCGACGTATCGCTCCGCGTTGACGAGAAGCACGAGGATCACTTGGTATGTACCGTTGAGAACAGCGGTCGCATCGAGGACGGTCGCAAGAGCGTAAACGTTCCTGGCGTAAGCATCAAGTTGCCTTCGCTCACCGAGAAGGATAAGGGCTTCGTTCTTTGGGCCATCGAGAACAAGTTGGACTTCATCGCTCACTCTTTCGTACGCAGTGCCAAGGATGTAAAGGAGATCCAGGACATTCTGGATGCTCACAACAGCCCCATCAAGATCATTGCCAAGATCGAGAACGAAGAGGGTGTTCAGAACATCGACGAGATTTTGGACTGCGTCTACGGTGTCATGGTTGCCCGTGGTGATCTGGGCATCGAGGTACCCATCGAGCGCATCCCCTTCATCCAGCGCATGCTCATCCGCAAGTGTATTGAAGCAAAGAAGCCCGTCATCGTGGCCACTCAGATGCTTCATACCATGATTAAGAATCCACGTCCTACCCGCGCCGAGGTAACCGATATTGCCAACGCCATCTACCACCGCACCGATGCCATCATGCTCTCAGGTGAGACCACCTATGGCAAGTATCCTGTGGAGGCTGTGAAGACCATGGCCAAGATTGCCGCTGTGTCGGAGGATGCCAAGGATTCTCGCAACGACATTCCCGTGCCCAAGGTTAAGGGTGAGATTACCACCTGCTTGGCCGAGGCTGCTGTTGGTGCCACCAAGGAGTTGCCTATCAAGGCTCTCATCACCGACTCGTTCACTGGCAAGACTGCTCGTTACTTGGCTGCTTTCCGTAGCCCCATCCCAGTTTACTCGTTGGCCTATGAGCCTCGTGTAGCTCGTGAGTTGGCACTCTCCTACGGTGTGTTCGCCGAGATTGTTGAGGAGGGCAAGAGCAAGAGCGAGATTCTCCGTCACACTGTAGAGAAGTTGATGAAAGAGGGCGAGCTCAGCGGCGAGGATTTGGTTGCATACATCGGTGGCAGCTTTGGCATCGGTGGCGGCACCTCGTTCCTTGAGATTGTGACTGTTGAGAACCTTCTCAAGAAGATCGATAGCTACATAAACTAAGCCATCTTAGGTTTCGCTCTCCATTCTTTGGAAAGTGAAATTTGTATGATAATTGTTCACCCACTCTGCCTTACACAGAGTGGGTGAATTTATTTTTTACGAAAAAAAAGGCGTATAGGTCAAATTGCAGGATAAATTAAGTGAAATGCCAATGAAGATCTCTCTATAGGTCAAATTGCAGGATGGGATTTTTATCTAAAAATTTGGTTATCCTGAGTTAGCTCACTAATTTGGCATCGCAGTCTGAAGCGCAGCGAGGCTCTGCTGGAGAGCAACCTCGTGAGGAATAAGATTGCAAAACTCAAATTGAATGTGGCGGGATCTCCTTAAGTGGAGGTCCCGCATTCATTTTGATACACATTCAATTTTAGATTTTCCATGCCAAGAAAAACTCACAAAAACCGCTTGAGGTTTTTGTGATGAGGAATGCAGACGAGCTATTTTCAGCGCCTCAAAATACCAAAGAATAAACCTTTTTCGGCTCTCCTTACTCATTCCGCTGTGGACATTCACATTCTTCTTTAAATCACTGAAAAGCCCTTCAATCAAATTGTTAGTGTTTGGCATCCCTTGACAATCTTTACGCTCAAACTTAAACAAAATAGTTCATGTGGAACAAATATTTAGAAAGCTAACGTATTGACACACAACACCTATCAGCTATATAAATTGTAAAATCTGTACAACTCGTTTTGAGCCTCTTGCGAAGGAGAGTTTTGGTCTCAGTAAAGAGAAAAAGCACCTCAAATCGCCTCAAACCGCCCAAGAAAGATTTATGATTTTTTAAGGATATTTTTTGACCCAACCTCCGATTTGGCATCCAAAGTGGGCAAAAGCAGCCTTCTTGGAGTATTAAGAGTTGCACCTAATTGAATCGCCAAAAACATTTTGATCTAATTTACAAATTTCACCAAATCACTAGTAAAATGATTTTTTCTTAGATAGAAGATAAAGAGAGGGCGTGCTACTCTATTATAGCACGCCCTCTTAAGCCGTTTTAGTCTAAGTCAAGCAATACGGAACGTTCTAATATGTCACTTATGTGAATACCATTAATCGTAAGTCTGTCCCAAATATCCGAAGGCTCATCGAATGTTGCCAGCACCTCACCTGCAGAAGATGTGTGTGGCCCGTTTCCATCTTGGTCAGCCTTCATATACTCTCGTTCTCCATCCCAATTAGGATTGTCATAAATCCGCCGAACCTCAATTGGGTCGCGTTCCGTTTCTATTGTATAGAAGTTTCTATCTTCAGTCCAATAGAAAAGAATGTTCAGTCCCACAATTTCAACGATATAGCGGAATATTGTTTCAGGGTCATCTGATTGAGCATCCAGAATTAGATTCTCTTGCTGTAGCCCCAAACTTTCTTCATAAAGAGCAATATTTCCATCAACTCCAGTATTGAAGAATTTCTCTACAATTACCTTAGTTTGTTCTATGTTCATTATTCCATCTTAATGCTTTGTTAAACAATCGCATATCACGGTCAGATAATTCATGCGTGTTATGCCTATCATGCTTCTTTCTACCAACAATGCCGTTATTCCAATAATGAGCATGTGGCGTTTCATTACTCTTGAAATCAACACTTTTTACAAGCTTGTGATTCTTGAAATAATAAATATGCTCTATCCTACCATTCTCCTTTGAATATGAATAGTAGGTTGTGTTTGCAGTATTGGAATATGTAGTTGTTGGGTTATTGGAAAAATCAGTGCATTGAATAATTTTTATGTTACCAATCTTCCCAATCTCATCGTAATGACGATTCTCAATGGGGATACCACCTGTACGACCCATATTCGCATCAAAAGAACCTCTACTTCCCATGATTCCTTGCTCTTTTAAAACGGTTATGGTCAAAGTGATGCACATCCAACTGCTTGGGCATCAACGACAAGATACTCTCGTTAATATCTCCATAAAGAATCACTGCGTCGGGGTGTTTTGACCCGAAAATACACCGAGTAAGTTTAAGAAAAATCTTAACTTGCATT
>CALZHO010000199.1 GCA_945787425.1 uncultured Bacteroidales bacterium | reverse complement strand
GCGCAGGGAGTTGTTGAAGTTGCTCTGGCTCCATGCCCTGAAGCGCAGTGAGCGGTCATTTGCCCATATGTAGTTGTATATTTGGTTCAAACTATCAGGACCTTGGAATTTCATTTTACGTTGTGCTTTCAAACGTGCACGCTCCAGAATTTTGCTGGCTTTGAATTCGGTCATACCATCTTCCAATTGCTTCTCAGAGAGAGAACCTTCTTTCAGCACCTCTTTCTTGGGAGCTGTTTTCAAATAGTCAATCAGCGAGTCCAGGTCAGCAGTAAAATAGCCCTTGTCCAGACGGAATTGAGCCTCTGCTGTACGCAGACTGATGAGATTAGCAATAACTTGAGTCTCGCGAACTACGCGCTCCTCTTCAAATTGAATAGGGGTAACAACACTCTTCACGCAAATAAATGCCATGAAAATAACACCAATGACAAGCAAGGTGCGGATGATAATTTTTGTAACGTTCATATTATTTTTATTTAAATTTACAGGTTAATAGATTTTTTTCACAAATCCGCTGCAAAGTTACTAATTCTTTTTCATATATGCAAATATTTTTGTGTGTTTCCTCTTTTTTCTTGCGTATGTGCATTTTTTTTTGTATCTTTGCACCCGAAATAGTAAAATGAGAGTTATGTCTAACGAAAATAGTAATCAGGTTTTATACAATATATTGACCGAGAGGCTTGAGCAACTTCGTGCGATGGACAAGGAGGGAGATTCCGATCATCGTCGTCATGTGGCGCGTGAGACCAAGGAGTTGCATGCTCCTTTGGCGCATCGTTTGGGTCTATATGCTATCAAAACAGAGATGGAGGATCTCTCCTTAAAGTTCCTTGATTACAAGACCTACAAGTACATCGCGCATGCGCTAAATGAGAAAAAGGCGCAACGTGACGCCTATATCTCCTCGTTTATTCTGCCACTCGAAGAAAAATTGAAAGCGGCAGGTTTTGTTTTCACCATCAAGGGGCGACCAAAATCCATTCATAGCATCTATAACAAGATGCAGGCTCAGCGTTGCGATGTGGATCGTATCTATGACCTCTTTGCGATTCGTATTATTCTGGATTCACCTTTGGAGCGCGAGAAGTCGGATTGCTGGCAGGTGTATTCTATCATCACGGATATGTACAAGCCCAACCCCAAGCGCCTGCGCGATTGGTTGAGCGTGCCGAAGGAGAACGGCTATGAGAGTCTTCACACAACCGTGTTGGGACCAGAGGATAAGTGGGTAGAGATACAGATTCGTACTCGCCGCATGGATGAGGTGGCAGAGAAGGGTGTGGCTGCGCACTGGGCGTATAAAGGTGTAGATGGCAATCGCCTCAATACGGATAATCAAAGCGTGTATGTGTTTACGCCCACGGGTGACCTCAAGCGCCTACCTGCGGGTGCGACAGTGCTGGACTTCGCGTTTTCCATTCACAGCGATGTAGGTTGTCGTTGCATGGGCGGACGTATCCGCAATCAGAATGTGAGTATTCGTCAGAAACTGCAAAACGGTGACCAAGTGGAGATTATGACTTCACCCAACCAGAAACCCTCTGCCGATTGGCTCAATGTGGTAGTGTCGCACCGTGCGAAGAACAAGATTCGTCAGGCGCTCAAAGAGGTGGAGTATCGCAATGCGGCTGAGGGACGCGAGATGCTGGAAAGGCGTTTCAAGAACTGGAAGATAGACTATTCGGAAGGCGATATTTCGCATTTGGCACTCAAGTTGGGGTATAAGGTGACCAACGATTTGTACCAGTCCATTGCATTAGGCAAGGAGGATTTGTTGCGTATCAAGGAGGTCTTCTTGGCAATGGACGAACCCCATTATGAGGGGACACGTTCTACCTACGAACCCCTGTCGCTGCAGCAACAAGAGGCTTTGGCACTGGAGGTGGATATAGACGTCAAGAGTGTGGACTATAACCTCGCTAAATGTTGTAATCCGCAACCGGGGGACCCTATTTTTGGCTTTATTAGTATATTCAAAGGGATTCGTATTCACCGTTTTGACTGCCCCAATGCGGAGAACATGCGCGAAAAATACCCTTACCGAATGTTACCAGCCCGTTGGGCAAAAAAGAAAAAATGAATCAATATCCATCCATATTACTCGGCAACGCAGTGGATCAGTTCGCATCGCTGCCAGGCATCGGACGTAAGACCGCATTGCGATTGGTGCTGCATCTCTTGCGCCAGTCAGACAAGGATGTCGAGGCTTTTACTGATGCCCTCAAAACGCTCAAGTCTGATGCCCACTATTGTCGTATCTGCCACACCATCTCCGATCAAGAGGTGTGTCCGATATGCCAGTCACACAAGCGTGACAAGCATACGGTCTGCGTGGTAGAAAATGTGCAGGATGTGATGTCGATTGAGAATACTGGGCAGTATCATGGTTTATACCATGTGTTGGGTGGCGTCATATCTCCTATGGATGGGGTAGGTCCTTCTGATTTGGAGATAGATTCGCTGGTGGCGCGTATTGAAACGGAAGAGATTAAGGAGATAATCTTGGCATTGCCAACCACTATGGAAGGCGATACCACCAACTTCTATATCTATCGCCGCTTGCAAAATATGACTCTACACCATGCTCCACCATCACCACATAATGCTACACCACTCAAGATTTCCCAGATAGCTCGGGGCGTAGCTATTGGCAATGAACTGGAATATACGGATGAGATCACACTCGGTCGCTCAATCATCAATCGTATCGATTTCAAGGTGTAATACCCTTACAACTCTTACAAATGTTAACATTTTTTTAACTCACAATGACATGGAACAAAAAATCATTCGAACACTCAATTTGTATTATTATGGCATTATGGTACTAACCTTGTTGGCTGGTACATTGGCGTATTTTCTCATTATGAAAGACTATGTCCAACCCATAGATTCGTTTTCTATGCTTGGACAGATCATCCAATATGTCATTATTTTTGATGCACTGGTCACCATTCCATTGGGTTTGTATCTGTGTAAAAAACAATGCACCAAGCTCAGCGCGTTAGAAAACGAAAAGGAGAAACTTTTAGGATACAAGAAAGCAGCTACATTGCGTATCCTGCTGGTTGGCAACACAATGGTG
>CALZHO010000198.1 GCA_945787425.1 uncultured Bacteroidales bacterium | reverse complement strand
GGAGTGCATATCTGTTGGTGGCAGTAATGCGAGTACTTCATCTACCGATTGTAAACGCTTGTGGAAATCGGGTTGAAGACAGCCCTCAATGACAGGTAGATACATGGTGCCGTAGTGCGACATACTGAGTGCGCTGCGGTTCCAACGGCCTTCTTTACCTGCTTTGAGATAAAGCACGAGTTCGTTCTCATCTCTGAGTGTGCCAAAAGGTAGGTTGCCCGTGATGAGTTGGTACATCATCACGCCAAAGGAAAAGATGTCGGTAGTTGGGAGAACAGTGGCGTCTTTCTGCGGATTGACTTGCTCGGGAGGCATGTAAGCATAAGTGCCGAAAATCTGCATGGGCTTGCCGAGGATGTTGCGCTCGGTCATGCGTTTGTTGCGGTCACCAGAGATACCAAAGTCGGTGAGGGCAGCAGTGCCATCTGCTTTGACGAGTACATTCTCTGGCTTGAGGTCGCGATGGACCTTACCACAGCGGTGTAGAGCTTTTAGACCGAGAAGGATCTGTTGTCCCACGAGGTTCCAATCTGTATTAGAAGGCGCATGACCAAGGTCGCCTTTCGGGCAGAACTCCATCAAGATATAAGGGTTGCCCTTGATGGTGCCATGACCGACAGAGTGCACCAAATAAGGACTACTGATTTGTCCAGTCTGATACTCCATCTCGAAGCGGTCAGCCAGTTGCTGGCGGATTTCCGGATGTACCTCCCAAAGTTTGAGTACCTTGAGCGCATATTCCTTGCCGTGCGAGTCAGAAACCTTAAATACCATACCAAAAGCACCCTCGCCGAGGCTTTTGGTAACGGTGTAGCGGTTGTCTATTCGGTCGCCCGTATTAAACGCACATCTCTCAACCATGATACACGAAGATTAGTCGATATGGAACACAAATTGACGGTTGCCCATGAGAATGACATCACCCTCTTTGAGCGCGGTTTTCTCACCTGCGTAGATGAAAGTGGTGTGTTGTGCACTCTTGTCTTGGATATACCATTGACCATCCTCGCAAATTAGTTGAGCTTGCACTTTAGAGGTGATGGTTTGGTTTTCTGGATCGAGGTTAGCGCGATTGAGTTCGTGCGCATCACCTTTGAGATTGAGTGCATCTGGAGTTTCTACGCCTTGTTGCTCTATTGGGTGCAGACTGCATTTGTTGGCAGGAGCCACTTGTACCCATGGGTTAACAGTACCCGACATAGGTGTTGCCTTAACTTGTTGAGGAGCAGGAGCCGCTGGACGAGGTGCAGGTTGAGGAGCAATAGGTTGCGCCGCTTGTTGGTGGCAATTAGGGCAATCAGTCACGCCTGGGCGCATAGGGTAGCCGCAATTGGGGCATGCATTAGCAGCAGGTGCTGCCTGAGGGAACACTTCTGCCTCGAAGACAGTTTTGTTGAGGTTGTGTGCTGCTTGAGGTGCTTCAGGAACGGTACCATAAGCAGGTTGGTTGTTGACTGCACCAGCGAGTGGTGTGTTACATTTCTCACACTTGGTGAGTCCGTTGGGATTTTCCCAACCACAGTTTTTGCAACGCATAGTATTTTTATTATTACATTCTATCTTTCAAAATTCACTTCTTCTTAATGGAAAAATTAAAATTTACAGTATAAGAAGAATACTAATTTGTTCTGCTACTGATTTTGTCATCTCGTACGTACATTGTATACATACATAAAATCATTATAGTCGCAATATAATTGAGCGGAACCATTGCTTCTACCTATAAATCGTATGCCACATTTCAATCCATCAGCATCAACACAGGTAAATTTAATGACATCATCGCCATCACTATCCACATAAGGATCTTCTGCTGCAATGATATCAAACTCTTGAGTTTGATTACTATAAATTGTTATTCTATCCATATCCACATTGATTACAACTAAAATGTTGCAATCCTCCCAATTAGACCAATCAGACCAACCATAACTTTCGTAAGATTTGTAAGATAGTTCATACGCTGTCATTTTTATGACCTCTGCATTAAGAATGTTCGCACATAGGAACATTACGATTGTGAAGAAAATTTTTTTCATATTAATGTATTTTAGTGTTAATATTGTTAATCTTAATCAATATTGTTAATTTTTATGCCACGCCAGAAAAATCCGTTCGGTTCTATAATATCAACTTCACGTATGCCTGTAGGAATGCGTGGAAATACTAACAATACACGATTGCGCTCTCCTCTATTCACATCATATCTTTCATCTAAATTTTTACTTTCAACTATATTTCCTTCGTTGTCGCATGCAAATACCCCCATAATATTTGCCCTAAATGTATTATTATCAGTGATATACATATTAGAAGCAAAAGAAACCCAACCACCAGCAGGATAATAAGAATAGTAATCTATTGCAACAAAAGTTAAAGCATCCGTAATAGTAACATCTACAATTTGACTATTAGCATACGAATGATCACTATTTGCAGTTACATAAGGATAACTAGTATAGAATGGCCATACAGAAATCCCTTTTTTATAATAGTACTTACCTGAATGAATATTTATTAAGTCCAATTGTTTAACAGGAGGATAAATTTCAGTAAACGATATGGTGTTTGTATGGTATATTTCGATAGGTTGCAAGCCAATCGTGCTATATAATAAATAATATCGTTGTTGCGTAGCTGCATCCTCAATAAACTCATCCGTAGTAGAGCAAATCCATGTTCCACTGACTTTGGGTGTAACTTCCTTATGGATTATAGTGCAATCATCACGAAAATCAACAGCAATAACCTCCCAGACAAAGGTATTGTCTTCTATGATAGCATTGCTAATAGGTATTTCCCTTGCTAAAATAATAGAAGGGAGAAATGCAAGAAGAAAAAATAGTTTTTTCATATTTCATCAGAAGTGCATAGGAACTCCCAACTATGCGGATTATTGGTTAAGTATAGGCATAAATAAAAAGCGTGGAGTCCGACTATTGCCGTTCCACTGATAGAGGCTCTCGCATTGCCTTCCTGATAAAACGACAACGCGAAGCCCACGCCGAATATAAATATTCTCCGTGCCACATAGTTAAGGTACGCGTGTGCGCATATGCATATACGCAAATGCGGTACCAAAATAGGCACATGAGAGATAATATATATCCCGTAGGACAT
>CALZHO010000197.1 GCA_945787425.1 uncultured Bacteroidales bacterium | reverse complement strand
TTTTTTATAAAGTTGAAAAGTTTTCCGTTTTTGTAAAGTTATCAACAGGTTACGCTTTCTATTTTAGAAATTTTAGCACTACAACACGTCACACCATTTTCATCCACCTGTTGATATTGAACCGCATCCTGTATCTTGAGGAATCGGGTGTACATCTTATCGCCTTGATACAGTTCTTTCACATAGTTAATATCCAGTCTGAATGGTTTTTGATTATCATATGCCTGCTGCGTATTCAGCATCCACTCCAAATACTTACACGAGTTGCAATGGCGATTGTAATCCACATCAGAGTATTGTATCTCATGCAGTACCTCGCCTGCATACAATGCTTCAGAATCATCTTCCAGATCATCCAATTGTATCGGACGAAGACGGGGCGCACGCGCCATATTAAGCACTTCGCCATCAACCGCATCCTCAAACATAGGCATATCAAATATGTTTACAATCTCACGACTTGTCAAATCCAGCACTGCCCATACAGATTTGGCGCAGCCGATGAGTCGCTCGGTGCCATCCGCTTGTGGTTGATAGATACGATAATCACGCACAGATAACATATGCGCATTACGCTCTATCCAAGTCTCAATGATCATCTCTTCTCCATGCTTAGGAAGAAACATCATTTCCATCTGGAGATGTGTTATAATCCATGTATAGTTCATGGGCAGCAGCGCAGGAATACCAAAGCCCATTTCATCAGCCACTTTGCCTGCTACATTCAGCAAGTAATTTTCCATGGTATAAAGACGCAGACGACGCGTAGCATCCACATCTTGATATGGTACAATGTAATTATATCTATATTTCATAATACTATTAGGAAAGTCAGCGTGGTAATCAAGTGGTTTCGAAAGATACCGCCGACCTATTTCTGCTATTCTTTTATAGGGAAAACACCCGTTGGATATTGTATGGTATAATGGGTCATCTCTTGATTGGATTGAAAACCAACTCCCTTAATAATGGACGTTTCGCGAGTGATAGTTATGGATGAATCCGAATACACAGACTCTGCCTTTTGATCCCAATACAGTAGGGGTGTCTCAAATTTTTCCCCCTCTAAATTCATCGCTTGTACATTGCCTATCAACGTCCAACGTTGAGCAGGCTCGTTATAATAGGCATAATCTGCCTCCACTGTCGCATCTGCCTCCAAATATATATTGAATTTCTCCAGATAAATACCTTCTGGAAACTCCCAATAAGGTGTATCTGCTTTATCAAAAACCAGCCATCTTTTGGCTTTTATTCGATAACGTGTGACACCCGAATCGGATATGAGCGTCGTCACGTCCATTCCCTCTAATGCGGGCATCGCAGCACGGTCTGCAATAGCACCTGCACGATGGCGCACGTCTTTTTTAGTACAAGCAGATAACACACATAACAATACCAAGAGAACCATCAGCATGATTCTCTTGATATATATTGTATGTATTGTGATACGATTTCTCACCAACCAACATTATTCTTTTCTTGCACGGCAACGTGTTGACTTGTTAATCCATCCACCTACATAGTATGATTGTCCCTCATTCATTTCACGGTGGAAGAAGATTTCCTCTTTTGTTGGGAAATATTGGCTGTATGTCTTGATAAAGTTCTTTGCAGCATCTGCACATGTCTCGTCGATAGATTGTGCTTTTTGGAACATGTCACATGCCACCCAGAACTTAGCACGATCCAACACAGGATCATCTGCAATCTTACCGCCATTAGCATAACTCATACCAATGAGCAAGTAGCAACGACCATCTTCTGGATTGAGTTCCAATGCTTGGTTAGCATAAGACACACTTTGTTTGTAGTTTTGCAGAGATACAAACACATTAGCCATACGATACAAGTAATCTGCCTTATCCTCGTCTGTCTCCACCAAGCTCAGCGCTTGTTGGTAATACGCTATTGCACCATTCAGATCACCTTTCTTCAGGCACATCTGAGCGCAACCAGCTGCAGACTCGCTGGTAGGTTGCAATTTATGTGCATGCTCTGCTGCCGCAAAATACACATCGCTCTCTGTGCAACCCAAACGACGATAGAGTTTCATAATAGAACTCAGTTTGTCCAAATCACTTACACTCTCAGCCACTACGCTTGCGTACATTTGGTCCATCTGACCGCAGTCAGCTGCACCTGAAGCCGCATACAAGCGATCCACATATGCTTTTTGACTTTGGGCATGAGTAGCATTCTTACCGCCTTTGGCTGCCACTGCATCCAACAAGGCTGCCACATTTTGATAGTCAGCCAAGAACTGATCGCCATATTGGTCTGGATTGGATTTGTAGATGTTATAGCTCACCTCTACCAACTTGCGCAATACGGTGATTTGCGAATTGTCGCCCATGCCGTTTACGGACTCTTTCAACCATCCATATGCAGGCAATGCCAATTCATCTTCTGGATAATAGGTCAGATAGTCCATACCCTTCAGACCTTGCACGTATGCATCAGGATATTTAGGGTCATCAAAGAACTTGATACGCTCATCATGCAATTTCATGATCATCTCACGCCATTGCGCTTTCTCTTCTGGTGTTTGAGCGCTGTTCCATTTGTACTCCAAGATTTTGTTGCCATCGGTAAAGATGGTCTTATTGAAATCAGGACGACTATTGTACAGTTTGCTCCAGTTCTCGTATGCGTCATCATACTGCTCTGCTTTCACAGACTCGTGACTCAATGAGAGAAGCATCAAGCATTCTTCGTCATCCAACACCTCTACTACTGGTGCAACCACCTCTGGCTCAGCACCTTTCTTTTTCTTCTTTTGTGCAAAACCTGCCATTGGGATGGCAAAGCACAAAGCAATCAATAATACTTTTTTCATCTTTTTTTAATATTTTATTATATGTTATTATCTTATAATTTGCGTTTGAAGAACCAATGTTCCGCGATGGAG
Source organism: uncultured Bacteroidales bacterium (assembly GCA_945787425.1). Taxonomy (GTDB): domain Bacteria; phylum Bacteroidota; class Bacteroidia; order Bacteroidales; family Paludibacteraceae; genus Colicola. Next base: position 210 of record CALZHO010000197.1, on the reverse strand, counting down.
GCATTCACCACCAGACGAAGCGAATTTTCGCTCAACTGGTCTTTACCACTCATGGCGCCACGATGCACATACTCTACTGTGGCATTGATCACCGTTCCTATTGTACGTAACGGCAGACCCAAACCTGCTGACACGCCAAATTCAGGCATAGACTGATTCATCGCATACGATGTCGTATAGTTTGCACCCAAGCGCCAGCACATTCTGTCC
>CALZHO010000196.1 GCA_945787425.1 uncultured Bacteroidales bacterium | reverse complement strand
ACTTCTGGAGCTGGTGCAACATCTATCGTTACATTTGACAAAGTGCGTAGTGTTGATATTAATTTCTGCCAAAACGCATCCAAAGGAAAAGGTAGTATCTTCGTGCAAATAGGCGAAAATACGCCTCATGAGTTGATCATCAATCGTCCGCCGAAAAGCATGGGGCAATACAACCGTGATACGACTATACAGATTGCTACTGCCGAGACAGGAAAAATTCGCTTTTGGGTTAATTGCAGCGAAAATGCAATCAATATCAACACCATCAGCATACATAGTGCCTCAGATTTCGATAGAGAAGTTTACAAATTAGTGACCAATGTCAAGCAACTGCAAGATTTAGATCAAATTATCATTGGTGTGCATGATGCTGAGATTCATCATATCATGGGATATTTTGATGAATCCATTTCACAGAACAATATCCATGCTATTGGTGGCACATACTCTGAAGATCGCACGTATGTAGCAGCAGACGATGATGCAATTTATACACTACATATAACCGAATTGGATGGCAAAGCGGCTTTTTATATCGAAGATAATATTCGCTATGAGGGCGCATATTTGGTGGCAAGTGGCGGACAAACCAAAAACAAGTTGGCACTATGGGACACACTATACGATAGTGGCACATACGGGAACTACGGTTATTGGGATATATCGGTTGATTCTACTGGAGAAGCAATCATTATGAATCTCGGCAATAGCGTAGGTAAATATATGCAATATAATGTAGGCAATCACCCCGCATTGTTTGCATGCTATGCCGAACCTAATAAAATACCCATATGCATATACCGCTTGACTATTGAAGGCAAAGATGATGAAGAAGATATTGAAACAGATATTCAAAGCGTCACCACCAAGCCCCAAACTTACAAATCCCTTATAAAAAATCAATTGGTAATCCTATCAGGTGAAGCATCTTACACCATTTTAGGTACAAAATTATAAACAATATATTATAAAAAAATGAATATTTCAAAACGAATTGCCGCGCTCGAAGAGTCAGCCACCCTACAGGTGGCAGCGCTATGCCAACAACTCCGTTCCGAAGGAATAGATGTGATTGGTCTATCATTGGGAGAGCCAGATTTCCCTGCACCCGCACATGTAAAGCAAGCTGCTATTGATGCTATCAATAATGATGATTCGCATTATGGACCTACCCCAGGTTTCCCATCACTTAGAAAAGCCATTGCAGATACAATCAACAAGGATATTCAAGACTATCCAGTCAAACCATACAATGCCAATGAGATTGTCGTTTCAGTAGGTGCGAAACAAGCCATCTGCAACGCTATCGAAGCATTGATTGGTCCAGACGATGAGGTTATTATGCCTACTCCTTGTTGGGTAAGTTATGTAGAAATGGTGAAGATAGCTCAGGGCAAGAGTGTATTGGTAAAAACTACGATGGAGAATAACTTTTGTCTCACCGCAGAGCAATTAGAGGCAGCCATCACGCCAAACACCAAATTGCTGATGCTCTGCTCCCCTAATAATCCGACAGGTTCTGTATATACGCTTGATAATCTCAAAGAATTAGTAGAAGTATTGGTGCGCCATCCACAAGTGAATGTGTTGGCTGATGAGATTTATCAACATATTCTATACACAGGTAAACACGAAACACTTGCACAGTTTCCTGAATTGGAACATCGCCTTATCCTTGTCAATGGTGTGAGCAAAGCGTTTGCCATGACAGGATACCGTATTGGTTGGCTGGCATGCCACGACCAACAACTCATCACAGCAGTCAAACGCCTTCAAGGACAGATGATTACGTGCGCAACCACCATTGCACAACGTGCTGCCGAAGCCGCATATACAGGACCACAAGAGTGTGTAGAAAATATGAGACAAGCCTTTCATCGACGCCGCGATTTGATTGTAGGTCTGGCAAAAGACATCCCAGGCATGAAAGTATTGGAGCCACAAGGTGCGTTCTACCTCTTTCCTGATGTATCTGCGTTCTTTGGCAAGCAATACAATGGTAAGACTATCCACAATGCCGATGAGTTGGTGACATATCTGCTGCAAGAGGCACATGTGGCATGTGTTTCTGGTAATGCATTTGGCGAAGATAACTGCATTCGTTTCTCATACGCTACCAGCGAAGATAAAATTATAGAGGCCATGCGACGTATGAAAGAGGCATTGGCAAAGCTGCTATAAAAATATCAATTTTTAATAAAAATACCACTTTTTTTTAGAATTGTTGGATTTTAATTTGGATGTTTAGAAAAAACTTAGTACCTTTGCAGCAGATTTTGAAAACGAACAAGTTTAATCAATAAAAATTAACTATTATGAAGAAAAGTCTTATTATGGCTGCTATTTTAGCAGTAGTATGCGTAGGTAGCGCAGTTGCTCAACCTCGCGCAATTGGTGTTAACTTAGGTTGGGGATTAGATGTTTCCTACCAACACTCATTTGGAGAAGCAAATATGTTGGATGTATCTGTAAACTTGCCACAATTTGCTGGTATTGGTGCAAAAGTTACTTATGACTGGATTAACCCATTCGGCACCGCAGTTCCTTGGGAGTATAAAGGTGCTTGGAACTGGTATCTTGGTGTAGGTGGTTCAGCCGGTGCATATGGTCTTTTGAACTCAGCATTTGCTAACACATGGTATGCTGGTGTTGCTGGACATGTAGGTGTTGAATACCAATTTTGGTTCCCATTGCAACTCTCGCTTGATTGGCGACCAACTATCGGTGTTGCTGGCAACGACGGTGTCTTCTTTAATACAAGTGGTTTGTATGACGGCATTACCCTCGGTGTTCGCTACTTATTTTAATTCGGATGATTGATTTTTCGAAATTAATTTCATCACGCATAGGAGTGGCTGCTACGCAAGTGGCAGCCACTATTGCATTACTCAATGAGAATGCCACGATACCTTTTATCGCGCGTTATCGCAAAGAGCGCACGGGCAGTTTGGATGAAGTGCAGATTAGTCAGATAGCCGATGAGTATCATCGTTATTTGGAGATAGACGACCGCAAAGCCACTATCCTCCATACTATTGCCGAGCAAGGCAAACTGACCGATGAACTGCGCATGCGTATCGAACAATGTTGGGATACCACCGAATTGGAGGACATCTACCTACCCTACAAACC
>CALZHO010000195.1 GCA_945787425.1 uncultured Bacteroidales bacterium | reverse complement strand
CTCGCCCGCATATTTCTCCTCGTATTCGTAGAGCAGGGAGGTGGGGATGGCAGGGCGATCTTCTGTCCAAAGCGGAGAGATGAGGTCGATGCTGACAAGCTCCATACCCCCTTCTTCCAACGCTGCTTTCAGTTGGCGGTAGCCGTTGACGCTGTACATCTCGGGGTTGACCGCGACTTTAGGTTGTGTCTGCTTTGCAGAGGTTGTGTCTGCTTCGCAGAGGTGGTGTGCGCTTTGCGCAAGTTGTGAACAGAGCCAATCGGGTATGGTAGGGCAGTCGATGTCGCTCTCGCGCATCAACTCAACGGTGGTGCCTTGCAGTTCGGCTTCGGCTTGCAGGTAGTAGCGACTATCTGTCCAAAGCAGCGCTTTGTCCAGGGTGATTACAGCGGTGCCCGTTTCGCCAAGGAATCCTGTGATCCAGGACAACTCGGTCCAGTGGGCAGCCATATATTCGCTGGCATGAGGGTCATTGCCTGGTACGATGCAGGCGGTCACGCCATGTTGTTGCATCAGCGCGCGGAGCGCCAATAAACGGGATTGTATCATACTAAAACAAATTTAGTTTTACCTAAACGATTATTTTTTTATTTGAAGACAACTTAAACAACTCCTGCAAAGCACCCCAAAAATCAGCAGATTTTTCGGGGACCCCGCGGCGCCAACATTGCGCTTGCCAAAGAATCTAACATTATTGTTTTTGTTGTTACTTCACCGCCTTAAACGACATGTCGAGACTCTTGATGGAGTGGGTGAGGGCACCTACGCTGACGAAGTCCACGCCCGTCTCGGCATAGCTGCGGATGGTATCGAGAGTGATGCCACCACTGGACTCAATCTCCATATGGCGGCCATGCTCTTGTTCCCATGCACGGATAATAGCCACCGCACCTTTGGTGCGCTCAGGCGAGAAGTTGTCCAACATGATACGGTCTGGGATATTCGTTGCCAATGCCTCGCGGATCTCATCCTCGTTGCGGGTCTCAATCTCAATGCGCAGGTCTTTGCCCTTTTTCTCGCAGTAGGTTTTAGCACGAGTGAGTGCAGCGGTGATACCGCCAGAGAAGTCCACGTGGTTGTCCTTGAGAAGAATCATATCGAATAGACCGATGCGGTGATTCATTCCGCCACCGATGCGTACCGCTTCTTTCTCCAAATAGCGCAAACCTGGGGTGGTCTTGCGGGTATCCAGCACGTGGCAACCTGTATCCTCGATGAGCGATTGGTAGCGGTGCGCTGTGGTAGCTACACCGGACATACGCTGCATGACATTGAGCATGGTACGCTCGATCTGCAAGAGACTGAGTTCCTTGCCATATACGCGGAAAGCAATATCGCCCGGTTGGACGTGTGCGCCGTCTTCGATGAATTGCTCCATGCGGCACTCTGGGTCGAAATAGGCAATGATCTGTTTTGCCACCTCGATACCAGCAATGATACCTTCTTCTTTCACAATCAGTTGCTGGCATCCCATCTCCATTTCGGGAATACAACTGAGCGATGTATGGTCGCCATCACGAATGTCTTCTTCAAACCAGATGGCAATGAGTTTTTGTAGTTCTTTGGTGTCCATGTTTTTTTTTTGGTTATGGGTTATTGGATAATGGGTAATGGGTAATGGGTAATGGTTATGGGAAGTAGATGCGTTGTACGCGGCGGGAGATGGAAGTAAGTACTTCGTAGGGTATGGTTTGCAGTTTATCCGCCAACTCCTGTATGGGTAGTTGGTCGCCGAACACAATCACATAATCGCCTGGCTGCGCATCGGTGCCTGTGACATCTATCATCGCCTGGTCCATGCACACATTGCCCACCACAGGGCAACGCTTGCCACGCACCAAGACTTCGCCACCATAGTTGGAGAAGCGCCGGTCGAAACCGTCGGCATAACCGATAGGTATGACGGCTATCTGGCGGTCTTCGTTCACCGTGGTGTGTCTGCCATAGCCAATGGTGCTACCCGCTGGTACGGTCTTGATACTGAGGATAGTGGTCTTCAACGTGCATACATTGCGCAATGTTGCATGGGCAAATGATAATCCATATAGACCAATACCCAGACGGCACATGTCAAAATGGTACTCAGGGAAACGCTCAATGCCTGCGGTGTTGCAGAGGTGCTTGATTATCGGATACTTGAGTGCTGATTGCAATTGGGTGGCACAGGTATTGAAGTAGTTGGCTTGTTCGTGGGTGAAGGCATCGAACTGCTCCTCGTCGCTGCCAGCCAAGTGGGAGAAGATAGTCGATACACGAACTGCTTTTTGCCCTTTGAGGCGATTGGCAAGTGCTTCCATATCTTCCTTGTAGAAGCCCAAACGGTGCATCCCCGAATCAATCTTAATATGTATGGGGACTTGCTCCAATCCCTTCGCTTCTGCGGCAGCAATGATATCATCCAGTACTTGGAAGGAATATATGTTGGGTTGTAAATTGTTCTCCAAAATCACATCCAACGCCGCTACTTCAGGGTCCATGATGATGATGGGCAGGGTGATGCCGGCTTTGCGTAGTTCGACACCCTCATCTGCCACCGCCACTGCCAGATAATCCGCCATGCCGCATTGCTGCAATGCCTTGCTAACCTCCACACTACCCGTGCCATACGCAAAGGCTTTGACCATGCAGGTGAGGCGTGTGGTAGGGGGTAATAGCGAACGGAAATAGCGGACGTTATTCACCAGCGCCGAGAGGTTGACTTCGAGAATCGTCTCGTGGGTCTGGTGCAGGATACGCTCAGCAATCGTGTCCTCGGCATACCCCAGCGCGCGCATGACGGCCGCGCACGTGCGTATATTTTGATGTGTGGGGTCTTCGATGATAGTTGGGCAGTCGGCAAAGAGTAGCATCTTCTCGGCTCGTTTGGCTGCGAGCGATGGGAAATTCTCCCCATGTTCGGTGCCGATATAGGTGATGACACCTATGGTGGGTTGGATGATAGGTTGCAGACGTGCCATCTCCCCCATCTCGGATATGCCAGCCTCGAAGATGGCGAGTTCGGTCTTTTCGGAGAGTTGCCATACGGAGAGTGGCACGCCAATCTGCGAGTTGTAGGACTTAGGCGAACGGGTGATGTGGAAGTCGTCTTTGAGCAGTTGGTAAAGCCACTCTTTGACTACGGTCTTGCCGTTGGAA
>CALZHO010000194.1 GCA_945787425.1 uncultured Bacteroidales bacterium | reverse complement strand
AGAAGATAGCAAACAGAAAAAACAGGCTCTGCCTTCTCAACTTTTCTACAACCTGCCTGGCTCAGCCAAAGTGGTGGTGGAGTTTGGCAATAATATTCATACCTCTGCCATACTGCCTATTGCACAATTTGGCGTAGCTGTGCCACTGGCACAAACCTTACTATTGCAAAAGAATACACCACAAATATATTTTAACACCCAAACGGGCAACATATTAACCATTCAAAAATAATGAATTTTCTTCGTTCCATCATTGCTGTTATTGCGTTGAGTTGCTGTGCTTTATCGGCATTGGCAAATGAACTACGCTGCACCGTTACCATTAACTCAGACCAGATACAAGGATCTAATAAAGAGATGTTCAACACCCTCCAACAGTCCATTGAGGAGTTTGTCAATAATTCCAAATGGACAGATCTCACCTTCCAAGAGAAAGAACGTATCGAATGTAGCATGATGTTGGTGGTGAAAAGTGTCAGCGATAATATCCTGAAATGCGAATTTACTTGCCAGACACGTCGTCCTGTGTTTGGCACTACGTATTCTACTCCACTCTTGAATTTCCAAGACCGTGACTTCAGCTTCTCCTATCAAGAGTTCGATCGCTTGGATTTTCAGACTTCCACTTTTACCAGTAATCTCACGGCTTTAGTCGCCTATTACTGTTATCTCATTATTGGATACGACATGGACTCTTTCTCTCGCCTTGGCGGGACGCCATATTTCCAAATGTGTGAGAATATTGTTACGGCTGCACAATCTGCTTCGTTGGATGAATCAGAAGCCAAAGGTTGGAAGGCCTTTGATAGCAACCGCAATCGCTATGCACTAATCAACAATCTCATGGACGAGGCGTTCAAACCCTATCGCATGTTTTTCTATGAATACCATCGCTTAGGATTGGACGAAATGATGAATAATGTAGCTAACGCACGTGCACGCATTGCGGCAGGATTACCTGTCTTGAAAGATGCCAGCCGCGCACGTCCTGCTACATATGTTGTAACGGCTTTCTTAGATACCAAGAATGATGAATTGGTAAATATCTTTGCTGGCGGTACATCCGAAGAAAAAAAGAAGGTGTATGCCCTGCTCACGGATATCGATCCCCCCCGCCAATCTATCTATGACGGCATCAACCGCGAGCGCTAAACGCTACTTCCCCTTTATCGTATCGAATCCCTGTCCAAAGACGCCACTGACATTGGCTTGACTGACAAAAGCATTAGGGTCAATTGATTTTATAATATGAAAAATCAATTGACTCTCTTGTTTGCGAGCCAATACGGTGACAATATGGATGGGTTGCTGGCTATACCATCCTTTGCCGTCCAGTACTGTTACACCACGATGGACAGTTTGATTGATTGCAGTAGCAATCTCGGCATACTTGCTAGAGAAGATGAAGAACTGCACCGATTGGCGCATGCGCGACATAATCCAATCAAGAGCGGCTGTATAGCTAACGGTCATACAGAGACCATACAAAATACGCTTAATCTTGAAGTCCACAATGTCCATTCCCTCTACATAGAACTGATCTGGAATGGGCAGGAAATAACTGCTGGCAATAATCACTGCATCGCAGATAACCATCACTTTACCCAACGACACATCTTTGTAGTGATTAACAATCATTGCCACGATGTCGGTACCACCCGATGAGCCGTTGTTAAGCATCACAATACCTAAACTCAGTCCAAACACCACACCGCCTACGATACAAGCTGTAACAGGGTCGGCAATCAATGGCTCCACGCGCATAGGTATCACACGATACCAAAAAGCCAATGCCAATGCACCCACCAATGTGCGTACGCAGAAACGCCACCCTACAGAGAGCATGGCAATAAGAAGCAATATAGCATTGATAGACAACGTACTAAGCCACATAGGTATAGCACCACCATATTCAGGGAAAAGATTAGGGAAGAGCCCTTGCGTAGCGTAATAAATAATAGAGCAAATACCCGTCAATCCTGCACCCACTACATTATGCGGCACGAAAATCCAGTTGACCATCAAGGCAAAAGGAAATAACCCCAAGAAGATAAAAATATATTCCTTGATTACCTTTCCTATAGGATATTGCATGTATTTGATAGCGTTTCCCATCTGCGTCAACAGTTTTCCTTATTTATTCATTGGGTCGAAACCTTGACCAAACACACCACGCACTTGACTTTGACTCACGAATGCATTTGGGTCAATAGCATTCACCAAACGGAAAATCTTAGCCGATTCGTATTGGCGCGCAATCACCGTGATTACTTTCCCTGGGTTCTTGGTGTAGCCACCTTGCGCTTCAAGGAAGGTCACACCGCGTGGGACTTGGGTCATAATAGCTTCAGCAATCTCCTCGTACTTGCTGGAGAAAATGAAGAACTGCACCGATTGGCGCGTGCGATTAAGCACCCAGTCCACAGCAGTACCCGCCATGAAAGTGTAACAGAGACCAAAGAGAATCTTTTCCAGACCTTGACCAAATGGAAGTTCCTTGATTTCAGGCAAGAAATAAGCACATAGAATAACAACAATATCGCATGCCATAAGTACGCGTCCCATTGGCAAATGTTTGTATTTATTCACAATCATCGCTACAATATCTACTCCACCCGTGCTGCCGTTGTTGAGGAACACTACCCCCAAGAAGCAACCCATAAACAGACCGCCCAAGATGACTGCCATGAATGGGTCGGAGATGACTGGTTCAGCAGGTATCTCAATGACTTTCAGCCAAATAGTGTACCAGAGTACGCCCCATAGCGTACGAACGCAGTAGCGCCATCCTACGGTGAAATATGCTGCTATCAACAGAGCTAAGTTGCATACAAACGAACTCAACCAGATAGGAACGAAAGTGTCTGTAGCAAAATAGATAATCTCACAAAGACCTGTCAGTCCGCCACCGACGATGGTGTGTGGCACCAATATCCAATTGACCGCAATGGCATATGGAATGGTGCAAAGAATAATCATTATATACTCTTTGATTGTTACCAGCGGTTTCATACGCTGATAGCCTTTGAGTTGTTCACGAAGTTTTCCTTTGGACATAGTTTAAATATTAGACCGCCTACAGCTGTTTGACCGCTGACGCTGTTAGAGGTTAGACCACTTTGTTGTTAGATATTAGAA
>CALZHO010000193.1 GCA_945787425.1 uncultured Bacteroidales bacterium | reverse complement strand
TACACCATCAATATCCAAACCCACTTTCTCGCGGAGTTTGTTGATATTAGGCACAGTACCGAAGATACCTATCGAACCAGTCAATGTCGTTGGCTCAGCATAGATATAATCCGCGTGGCAAGAGATATAGTAGCCACCCGATGCAGCATAATCGCCCATAGAAACCACTACTGGAACACCCTTGTCTTGCAACATCTTCATCGCATGCCAAATCTGCTCACTCGCATCGGCACTACCACCAGGACTATTGACACGGAAAACTACTGCTTTGACATCGTCATCCTTATAAATCGTCTTGATGGTTTTCAATATCTTACCTTCCACAATACCCTCTGCACCTGCATCCGAAATCGAACCTTCTGCATACAAGACTGCCACTTTGTCCTTCGCCTTATTCTCACTACGCTCTACATGGGTCATCTTGCTGTTAGAGAGTTGTTTATAATCCTTAGTACCCGCATAGGTGCGCAAGATGCTGTCCATCTCTTGGATATACACCAATGAGTCCACAAAGTGGTATGCAAGGTATTTCTCTTGTGGTTGCAGCGACATGCACTCATCGGCGTATGCGTGCAATTGCTCCACAGCGATTTGGCGACTTTGTCCGACTGCCGTTTTCATCTCGCTCCATATACCACCCAGATATTGCTCGGTTTGTTTGCGGTCAGCATCGGACATCGAGGTACGGAAGTATGGCTCAACGGCCGACTTGAATGTGCCTACCTTCAGTATCTGCATCTCAATACCGATCTTCTCAAACAAACGGGTATAATACTCTTTTTGCGCGGTTAAGCCGTCCCATGCCAACGAACCCACTGGATTGAAGAACATCTTATCTGCCACCGAAGCAATATAGTAGTTGGTCTGCGTGTATGAATCGGAATACGCAATCACAAACTTACCCGACTGCTTGAAATCTAACAGTGCATCGCGAAGTGCTTTTGCTGACGCAGGGCCCGCAGAAAGCATACCACCTTTGAGGTAAATACCCAAAATCTTGTCATTGTCTTTTGCCAAAGCAATATTACTGAGCAAATCGCTCAATCCTACGGTTGTCGAGGATGGACCATACATCTCTGCAAAGAGTGCATCAAAAGGATTCTCCTCGTTGGCTTGCTCTACCAACGTTCCTTTCAAGTCAATGCGGTAAATGGTGTTTTCCTCCAGTTTGGTGGCTGGTGTGGACATCATATCGCCCATCATCAAACCAAACAAGAAACAAATACCAAAATAAATTACAATTCCTACCAGGGTCTTGCCTAAGCAACCCATTTTCTTACGAGGTTCTCCCTCTTTTTTTACAAAAATTGCCATCTTTTATAACGTTTTTATGTTTTTACTTTAGCAGTTTAAAAGTCTTGCGATGATAGGGCGTAATACCATACTTCCGAATAGCCTCGTAGTGCGCTTTGGTAGGATATCCCATATTCGTATCCCAATGATACTGCGGATATTCCTCATGCAAACGCAACATATATTCATCGCGATATGTTTTGGCAAGTACGCTCGCCGCTGCTATCGACAAGTATTTCCCATCTCCTTTTACCACCGTACGCGCTGGAATCTCCAGCACTTGCCCCTCGGGGATATAGGGTTTCCACTTATTACCATCTACAATGATATGTTGAGGCGTAATGGACAGTTGGTCCAAAGCCCGCTGCATGCCAATAATCGAAGCGTTCAAAATATTGATGCGGTCAATCTCTTCTGCCGTGACTTCTACCACCGCCCACGCCGTGGCATATTGCTCTATCATCGGACGCAAGTATTCGCGCTGTTTGTCGGTGAGTTGCTTGCTATCGTTGAGCATGGACAGCCACTCGCGGTGTTCTTCTTTCTCCAGCAAACACGCATCTAATATCACTGCCGCGGCAAACACACTGCCTGCCAATGGTCCGCGTCCTGCCTCATCACAGCCCGCCTCTATCACACCTTCTATGCAACACTTCTCCAACATTCTAACCTTTTCAGCTTTCAGCTTTCACTTTTCAGTTTTCAGCTTTCACTTTCAAAACGGATACCCTATCGCAAAATGCAAACTCATATCATCTTTCCAGTTGAGTCCATTGGGCACCGTCCGCCACTGTGTACCAGCCCAACTATCATACAAACGACTGGGGTCGTACAACTTCACGCCAAAATCAACACGAAGAACGAAGATCGAAAAATCCAGTCGCAATCCCACACCATACGCCAAGGCAATCTGCTTGTAAAACTCATTCCAATGGAATTGTCCATGCGGCTGCGTGACATAGTCATAAATAGTCCAGATATTACCAGCATCCACAAAAGCAGCCAACTCTATAAACGACCACACTTTGGCACGATACTCCACGTTGAGGTTCAAGCGAATATCGCCTGATTGGTTATTAAAGTCTATCAAACTCCCTGCACCGCGATAACCTCCAGGACCTAAACTGCGAGCCGTCCAGCCACGAACGCTATTAGAGCCACCTGCGAAATAACGTTTCTCAAAAGGCACCGCCTCCGAATTGGCATAAGGCACCGCCACTCCCATATCGGCATGATACACCATACGATGCGATGGATGGATGATCTGATGATACGTAAACGACACATCCGCCTTCGCAAATTGAGCAAAACGCGTCTTGAATAGGGTGTATTTGCCACCATCGTCTGTCGGAAAATGAAAGATGGAAGCCAATCCCAACATCACGTTTCCTGCCGTTTCTACATGGTAATTCACATTCGTGTAGGAACGATAGGGATTACGCGAACTAAACGATGAATAACTGCCCGAGTAGCCCCAACCTACTATCAAGTGGTCCTCGTAGGAATACTTCAGTATGTTGGTGGACTGCAAGAACTTATCACTAAACGCTGGATGAATCCATGGCAGATACACATAACTGATATCGGCTATACGAAACTGATGTTGCAATCGCTTCGTGTATTGCCTAAACGGATATTGCAGCGTGGCATTGAATATCGAACGCGTATATTCATCGGGACGATTCTGATAGTTGTAATTCAAATCTACCGCCAAGGCATTGGAGAACTTCAGCCCCATCGTGGCTTTACCTTCGATGGCGCGTCCACCATTCTGACGCCATTCATAACTGGCACGGCCGTCCAACGTGAACTCCTCTGCACCCCTAAAGAGGTTGCGGTTGGCATAACCC
>CALZHO010000192.1 GCA_945787425.1 uncultured Bacteroidales bacterium | reverse complement strand
ATTCAGCCATAGTCGTAAAAATTTGAAAGTTAAAGTTCATTTGTTTTTTGGTTCGTATTCGGCAAAATTTACTATTCTCAATCAAAATGCCAAGTAGGATTGAGATCCTGAGGGCTGCGCCAAACCATATGGTATTCTTCGCGAAGAATACGCTTCTTGTGTTTCCAAAACACATGACAGCCACCCATTACGCCGCAGTCCTCGGGCATGCCCATTTCCTCAATCATAAGCGCCTTGGCGCGTTTATCTACCTCATCAACAATGGAGTTGTACTCCTCAAGTCTTTTAGGCGATACTTCTTGATAATTTTTCATAGCAAATTCTCTGATTAAAAATAATAGCAAAACATTTCTATCAAGCACCATGCACCTAATCCTATTTGTGCGAGAGCAATCAATAAAGCCAGAATATCATCCATATTTTCAAAATTTAAGAAGTTCAACCAAATCAAAAATCATTATCCTCATACGAATCAAATCCAGACATGCCATCGCTGTCGTAATCGCCACAGTCCCAGTCTTCGCGAGAGGTCCAATTGCCTGAACCACTTGCGCGATGACGGCGATCTTCACTCATACTGCGGTAATCTTCCGCATTAAAATTGCTCTCATTAGAGCTAAACAAAAAATCAAATAGTCCCATAAAGCTTTTAATTCGGCTGCAAAATTACTACCTCAAACTGCTAAAACTTGTCATAAGCTCAAAAAAAATGCAAAAAAATGTACTTTTTTCCAGTTATCTCTTCATATAGCGAACTTCCGTCAGGGAGCGAGCGCGATTTTTCTCACCCTCAGTCGGGTTCCGCCCACCTCGCTGGAGATGGGCGGTGCCTCTTAGTAGTTCCAAATTTCATTTATCAAATCATAGAGCAACATGTGCGTTTTCAAGTACATTGCAAACCGCCCGTTTCGATTTCATCGATTACAAGAAGGTTACTGCCCTCTCTTTTTTATCATAAAGAATCATAAAAACAAATGGGATATTGTTTTTTTCGAAAAATTGTTGTACCTTTGCAGACGAATTGCGTATTTTCGTTATACAGCATACGATGTGACACATTATTTATACTATAAATATGAAAAATAAACTTTTTCTTTTTTTATTGACTATCAGTATTAGTTGTTCGGCTTGGGCTATTGACAAACAAATTCTAACCGACACTTTGACAGCCTTTGTAAAACAACACGCCTACACAGAATCGGTCAAAGTAAGCAATATTCGTGTGAAAAACAAGTTTATCACTCTGTACACCAACAGAGCGTTGAGCACTATTTCCCTCAGCGAGAATGAGGTACGCGATTTGCGTCTTTTGGTTAGTCAAATGGTACTTGGCAACCATCAAGGCAAAGTAACTATCTATACCGACGGCTATGAGATTGGCGAACTGGTGACTGCTCGCCATCGTCATCGTGCCAAGAACGCGCGTTATACCCTGCCCGCCACCACCCAATGGGTAACCAACACTTCGCGTCCCTACTCTGCTAAACAGGGCTTGGATGGCAAGCATATCGCACTATGGGGTAGCCACGGACAATATTTCCACCAGCCCACCGAGTCATGGCGCTGGCAACGTGCCAAAGTATGGAGCACCGTTGAAGACCTCTACACCACCTCCTACACCATGCCTTTCCTCGTACCTATGCTTGAGAACGCAGGTGCCGTCGTAGTACAACCCCGTGAGCGCGATACACAAACATATGAGCAAGTGCTGGACGACAGCCAAGCCACCCTCAAAGGGCAATGGGTGAGGGAACTGGCTGGGCTAATCCTACTACCCCTCTGCTCGAAGGCGATAATCCGTTTACCAAAGGTCGTTATATCGTAGAAGTGAAATGCGATGAGAAGAACAAGAGCGAGGTCATCTATACCCCCACACTACCCGCTGGCGAATATGCCGTCTATGTCAGCTACAAGACCCTGCCCAACAGCAGCAACAAAGCGCAATACACCGTCATGCACAAAGGGCAAAAGACCACATTCTCTGTCAACCAACAGATGGGTGGTGGCACATGGGTGTATCTCGGCACTTTCGCTTTTGACAGCGACCAGCCACACAACTACGTGAGCGTAGCCGCAGCTGCCAATGGCAAGGAAGTGGTGAGCACCGATGCCGTGAAGTTCGGTGGCGGTATGGGCAGCGTAGCACGATACAAACAACCCGATAGTTTCGAGAACGTACCTTCATCCATAGAACTGCCTGAAGGTGATGCGGTCATGATTGATAGCGTAGAACTGCTTGCTAACCAAGCCAATGCCATCACAAGCGGTCTGCCACGCTACATAGAAGCGGCACGCTATTGGATGCAATATTCGGGTATTCCTGATAGCATTTACAACTACACCAACAGCAAGAACGATTATGTGGACGATTACGCTGCTCGCGGCATCTGGGTGAACTATCTGGCAGGTGGTAGCGCTGCCAATCCCACAGAAGCAGGTCTGAAGATTCCGCTGCACATGTCGCTGGCTTTTCATACGGATGCAGGTGTAAGAAAAGATATGATAGGCACCCTGATCATATACAAAGACCACGACGACAATAAGAACAAGACCTACCCTACAGGCAAAAGCCGCATCGTAGCACGCGACTTGGCGGACTATATGCAAACACAAATCGTGAACGATATGCGCGCTGTCTATGCACCAGAATGGACACGCCGCCAACTCAACAACTCCTCATACGCTGAGGTTCGCCACCCCAAAGTGCCAGCGGTGCTCCTGGAGCTACTCTCTCACCAAAACATAACCGACATGCAATATGGTCTGGACCCTCGCGTGCAATTCACCATCTCGCGTGCCATGTACAAGTCTATTCTCCGCTTTATGCACGAACAATATGGCACAGAGTACGTGGTACAACCTCTGCCCGTGAATAGTATGGCGATGAGAATGGAGCAAGGAGCAAGGAGTCAGGAATCAGGACATATCACAGTAACGTGGGAGGCAACGGAAGATACATTAGAGCCTACGGCTAAGCCAACCTACTATATCGTTTACACCCGCACGAATGATGGCGACTGGGATAATGGCGTGCGCGTGACTACTCCACAATACACCTTCACCCCTGAGCAAGGCACTCGCTACGACATTCGCGTGGCAGCGGGCAACGCGGGTGGTCTGAGCTTCAAGAGCGAAGTGCTATCGGCATACA
>CALZHO010000191.1 GCA_945787425.1 uncultured Bacteroidales bacterium | reverse complement strand
GCCTAACTCCGTAAAGAATAAAGCACTGTCCCGCGTGGTGGGTATAGTTGTGGATGGTTCCTTCGGTATCGGCGATATGCTCAGTGGTGGCAAGGAATGCCTGCTGGAATCGGCAATCGGCGGCAAGATACAGGCGCTGGAGGTCGGATAGTTGACAGCAGTAGCCGATATTCAGCCCTGCGTAGAGCCCGCCTTGGTATTCCTTGCTCAGGGCAAAACCGTACCCTACCTGCATGCCAATCATCGGGGCATGCTTTTGTTGCAGCAGGGGAATGCGCGCGGCGAGGGCAATGGGGAGAAAACTATTGGCAGCCACCGTCTTCTTTACGATAGGGACAGTGGTCGTCGGGATGGTTTTAGTGGTGGTGTAGAGCGCTCCGAGATAACCCACGCAACCACCAAGGAAAATACTACGATTCAATAAGTTATGGCTTCCAACAAGCAAATCTGTCGCCATGTTGCCGTACACATCCTTGTTGCGGGACAAAGCGGCAGCACCTCCCGCCACCTCTATGGCTACGGATACTTTCTTTCGGGTTAGCCCCGTTTCCAGCTGCCCGAAAGCAGTTTGTTCGTCGCTTGGCGTGTTCGTATCGGCAGTGTTTTTCCTCTCGGAGCGAATGGTTTTAATCTCGCTTGTCGGATACTGGTAACGGGCTCCTGAGGGGGTTTTGATGATGACCACCTCCTCGTTTTGGAAGACAATGGTGCCTTGCACCTCCGCGCCGGATTGCAACACGAGGACCTCGGCACGCAAAGCAATGGTGCAGAGCAAAGAGAGGAACAATATGAACGCGCGAGTTGCCTTCATTCGAGAATCCGTTTAGTAGAGCCGGTGGATGGCGTAGTTGAGCAGTTGGAGTAACGACTGTTTAGGGGAGGGGTGCATGGCAGCCACTTCCGGTGGATAAACCGGCTCTCGGAAGATATCGAGCAACGCTGTCGCCTGAGTACGCAGTTGCTCCATCTGCTGATTCGCATATTGAATACCCCCATAGCACAGGACGAAGGATTTGATTTCTTCTTCCGCCTTGGCGGTATCGACCTTCTCATCGTGATTCGCCAATGCCTCAGCGAGCATACGGATTCTGTCGGCCTCTGGCTGCGGAGCACGCTGCAAAGAGATGATGAGGGGCAAGGTAACCTTCCCGTCACGGATATCGTTCATGGTGGGTTTGCCTATTTCCTCGGAGTCAGAGTAGTCGAAGATGTCGTCCTTTATCTGGAAACACAAGCCGAAGAGTCTTCCGAACTCTCGCAAGGCAGTGCGCTGTCTCTGCGTACAACCGGCAGACTCAGCCCCCGCTTCCATACAGGCTTGGAAGAGTTGAGCGGTCTTTTGGTCTATTATCTTGAAATACTGCTCCTCAGTAATCCACATGGTTCCGCCCGCGTGGAGTTGCAACAACTCGCCGGAGGAGAGCATTTGTCCGAGATGTGCGATAATGGCAAGGATTCTGCCGTTGTGAATGTCAGCCGTTATGCCGATGACCTTAGCCAGCAGGTAATCCCCCACGAGCACCGCCACCTTGTTGGTCCAAAGGGCAGGCACCGAAGGTCCCCCACGGCGGGTGGGCGAGTTGTCCACCACATCATCGTGCATGAGCGTTGCCGTGTGCAGTAACTCTAACGCCACTGCGGCTTGGAGGGGTTTCTCCGTAACGGGATTGCATATCTTCGCTGCAAGCAGCGTGAGCAAAGGGCGCAGTTGCTTGCCACGATGGTGCGCGGTATGCATCAGCACTTCGTTTAGTAACGCATTTTCACTACGAAGCGTGCTCTCGTAGAGTCGGTCGTATAGGAGAAATTCCTTCTCAATAGGTTGGCGTATGAGCGTTAACTTTTCCATAGATATAAAACGACTGCAAAATTACGAAATAATTACGACATATGCAAATTTTTCTTTTGTTTTTGCGAAAAAGCGCCTTCGGATTTGCATATTTGCCAAAAAAGCAGTATCTTTGCAGCCATGAACGAAAATTGGTTACAAACTGGCAAACGATATGGGAAATATGTGATAACCATACTGATTTTTATGGTTGTCATGGTGTTTTTTGGCGACCAAAGTCTGATAAACTATGTGCGCCGGTCGCGCGAGATACGCCATCTGGAGGAGCAACGCGATAGTTATCGAGAGGGTATCAAACGGGCAGAGAAAGGATTGCAGGTGTTGCAAAACACAGATAGCCTGGAGCGCTACGCGCGCGAACATTATTATATGCATGCCGAGAATGAGGATGTGTATCTGTTGGAATAAAGAATGGAGAATATCATGAAGTGGAGTACTATCTTATGGATTATTGGCGGCTTGGTATTGCTCGCAGGAGCAGTGATGAGCCTATGCGGGTTGGAACCGTGGTCGAACTATGTATTGATAGCCGGAGCAGGCATTATCATCATTCGCGGAGGAGTGCGGATGCGTGAACGAAATGACAAATGAGCGTTGCCGCATATTAGGTATCGACCCGGGGACATTGTACATGGGATATGCCTTGCTGGATGTGGAAGGCAAACAGGCATCATTGGTGGAATTCGGAGTTCTGGATGTGCATAAGTTAGATGGGCAAT
This sequence comes from uncultured Bacteroidales bacterium, assembly GCA_945787425.1. Taxonomy (GTDB): domain Bacteria; phylum Bacteroidota; class Bacteroidia; order Bacteroidales; family Paludibacteraceae; genus Colicola. The sequence continues at coordinate 604 of CALZHO010000191.1, read as the reverse complement.
ATGCGCGTCTGCAGAAGGAGTTTTTCTTCCTTCAAGACATCATTTCCCGTCAGCACCCTACCCTCTTGGCGATAGAGACGCAGTTTGTGGACAAGAATCCACAAACGATGATAAAAATTGTTCATGCGCAAGGCGTGGCAATAGCGGCAGCACTGAGCAAAGACTTGCCGGTGTATGAATACTCTCCGATGAAGATAAAAATGGCGATTACCGGCAACGGACACGCAAGCAAAGAGCAGGTTGCAGATATGTTGCAGCGATTCATGCATATTCCCGCAACAGAAATGCCCAAGAAACTTGACGCTACAGACGCTTTGGCGATAGCCTATTGCCATTTCTTGCAACGGGGATTACCCATCTCCGACGAGCATGGCGCAAAAGATTGGACAAGTTATGCAAAACGACGCGGAATGGTCCCCGGAGTCGCCACCACTCCCAACGAAAGGCTATTAGCAGCACTAAAAGGGGCGAAAAAATAACGAAAAAGCGCACAAAAACGAAAAAAGCATATCTATTTCTTGGTATATTAAAAAAAAAGTAGTACCTTTGCAGCGTATTTACTAACATCAAGAACTAACTATAAAAACAACACAACTATGGCTTA
>CALZHO010000190.1 GCA_945787425.1 uncultured Bacteroidales bacterium | reverse complement strand
TGACCGATACATTGGGTCGTATGCACTCAGACGCTCAGTTTGCTGGTTCTTCTTCAGTGCCTGCACACGTTGAGATGATGGGCTTCCTCGGTATTGGTAACAACCCAATGGTAGGTTGCACCGTAGCTTGCGCTGTGAACGTGGCGTTGGCATTGAGCAAGTAATCCCATTACTCACGCATTGCGTGCATTACCGCGACTTTGTCGCTACTACTGCACGAAGTGCCATATACAAAAAATCGCTCACTTCCTCCGAAGTGAGCGATTTTTATATCAACACTTAAACTCTATTTCTGCTTTACCCATATCAATTTGCTTGTATCGTAACCACGACGGTTTGCTTCAGCGAGGATAAGGGTACGGGTAGCTTCATCCAATTGCGGAGTGCGTGATAGAATCCAGAGAAAATTGCTATTGTTACCACCGACCAACACATACTGGTAGTCTGCATCTAATAGCATAATACGATAGTCACCATAGAACGGTCCGAAGAAGGAGACACGCAACAATCCAGGTACGTCAGTGGTTTTTGCAATACCTTTAGCATCTTTGGCACGACCATCTTTGATACCCGTGTTCAGTACATCAATCTTGCCATCATCGCGCAAAGTATAATGCGCCATAGCATATTCCAAACCACGATCGAACGAATGATCAAATCGAGCAATTTCATACCAGTAGCCCAAATAGCGATTGAGATCTACAGATTTCACGGTGGAGTTATCCACCTCTGTAGAATTACATCCTGCGAAAATACTGGCTAAAAAAGCCACACAGAAAATCTTTTTCATAGTTGTTAAGGTTTTAATAAGTTAATATAAATCCCCTATGGGGTTTTAGGTTGCTAATGGACTACAAATCTTGATATACGTATTGCATAAACGGCACACTGGCAGCCATATGCGAGCCATAGTAATCAATATCGTAAATTTGACTGCTTTTATTAGGCATTTGTTCTTCTAAATTAATTGTATTCAGTAGTGGTACTACTTCGTCATCTAAACTATGCAAGAAATACGCTGGCGATTGCAAATCATACCCTATATTACTATTCCACAGCAATACTTCATAGAGCCTATCAGCTTGTGGGCTATCCAATGTCAACACATCTTCTGTCATCAATTCACTCATAATTGTAGAGCCCATTAAGTGATTTATCTCACCGACTGTGTATTCCTTTGACAGTATCCAATCTTCATAATTAGATAATAGCGGTTCAAGGAAAAAGTCCTCCAACTCAAACCCCATATTATACGCATCGCTCAATCCCATAATAATCAGTGGAAGAGCAGCAGGGATACCCATCTCATCGCGCTCCATACTATATAAATACGTGCCCGCAGGGTCATATGGACCAGCACCTGCATAGAGTTTGCGCACTATCCAAGTGCTATCCAATTCTTCCAGCATCCGTGTCACACCTAGTGCCACTGCTCCACCCTGAGAATAACCACTTACGACCACATCAATTGGATATGAGTAACCATAGTAGTCCAAGAGTTCAGGCATACAATTCAGCAAATCCACCGCAGTCTGCGCTGCACTGCGCCAATGTAGGTAAGGGTGTACTTCATCGCGCGATAATCCATAACCTACGTAGTCGGGCATAATGACCGCATAACCTTTCATGGTCAATACGCTCTCCATGGCAAGCGTATTGCTCGGCGCTTCTGCATCTGAGCATATAGTGTGGTGATTAGCTATCACAATACCATTGAGATAGCGCTGTTTAGGTAGATATACACGTCCAGAAACAAGCAACGAGTCACCTTGGGGATCTGTACTCCAATATGCCACAGGGAAAGTGACATAATGCTTGTGGGTGAAGCGATAGAGCTTCTTCATTACCTTGTACACACTCTCATCTGAGAAATGCTGGCGCTGAAGTTGCTTTTTAGTATTTTGCCATATCACATCGCCATTCAAAGCAGAACGCACCATATCACCACCACAATCTTTGTTGGGAATAGCGGGCAATGCTGCTGTGTCCAATGGACTAAGCATTACATAGTCTTGGGCTTGCAGTGCCATCGTAGCGCAAAAGACAAAAGCACAAATAAAAATAGGAGACTTGCGTTTCATTGTAGTAAAAATTAGTTAAGGTTGATAGATTTAATATGGTTGGTTTGTTTAAAGAGACACAAAAACTGTGCAAAAGTTGTAAATAAATTTTTGTATTTGCAAAAAATGTTGTACTTTTGTACGCAAATATTAACTATCATATGAAATACCCTACCCTTTTTATGAGCATTGCAGTTATACTGACTGCTTGCCAAACAAAGACAACAATGAAGATTAATGACACAACCATTCAGCAAGCAGTAAGCCATGTCTTAGCTTCGCACTCCGAAGCGGACTCCAGTATGGTAGCACGCGGTGCGGCGCAGGTCGCTGCGCTGTGGCGTGAAAGTGATGGTACAGAGGAGGACTACTTAGCATTAATCACAAACTCGTATGCAGGTACTGCCGAAGCTAAAAAGCAACTCTATAACCGCATGGCTTTCATATTGGAGCAATGTGGACAAAGTGCTGATATGCTGAATAATACGCTGCAAGAGCCCACCACCCTTTTGGGCAAAGGCGATCCTACACAAGTGGACTGGATTATCAGTGGATATAGTCCAATGGCGCACTTCGCCGAAGATATGTTCGCCAATAAGATTGCGCATATCTGCGTGCTGAACTTTCCGCATTATACACTCGAAGAGAAGAACACACTCGGCAAAAAGTGGACACGCCAAGAATGGGCATATGCTCGTTTGGGTGATGTGTTCAGCAGTCGTGTGCCAGGCAATGTGGTAGCCAACTACTCGCAAGCACTGAGCGAAGCAGAGAACTATATCGCTGGCTACAATATCATGATGCACTGCCTGCGCAACGAGCAAGGTGAGCAACTGTGGACCGAACCCATGGCATTGCTCTCGCATTGGAACTTACGCGATGAACTTAAGTCCAACTATGCCGATGTGCCTAACGCCCGCGAGAAACAAGAGATGATTTACCAAGTCATGCTGCGTATTATCCGCCAAGAGATACCCGAAGTGGTGGTGAACAACGACAAACTGCTATGGTGTCCAACGACAAACACCGTGAGTGGTGATCCTGACTCAGACATCAAACTGAAAGTAGATATAAGCCGCGAACCAGACACCCGCTATCAGCAGATTATCAATATCTTCCGTGCAGGACAACAGATTG
>CALZHO010000189.1 GCA_945787425.1 uncultured Bacteroidales bacterium | reverse complement strand
TAGTAGTACACCAACAAACACATTCACATTTTTACTCATTCTTTTTCTTTTTTTTATCAAATCAAACTTTCTAATAATCCATACTACTTAGATAGCCAGACCGATACAAGATAGCATGATGAAATGAGATTATGATTGTGCTACACACAACAAAAATAGACACCCATCGTACTACGGTAGGTGCCTAATCATATCCACTTATGTCCCAACAACAAGTCACCTACCCTAACCACCATGCGCTCATGCACACCGAGTTAGAATGTATCGACTGTTTCTACTTTGGGTTATTAAGTGTGGAAATTTGCGAAGTCTCGAACAGCAAAACCAAAGCGTAAACAACGCTATAAAATATGTCCTGTCAATCACCTACGCAGACACAAAAACGTTCGCGTATAGCGATTCACGGTGCAAAGGTACAACAAATATCTCACATACACAAATGTTTTTTCAAAAAAACTACAAAATATAACAAAATAGGGAGAAAATCTTAAGAAAACGCACCATTTTCTTAATAATAGTACATACTAACGAGTAACATACTGGATATCAATAAGATAAAAATAAAGCATAAACAACTGCTGCCGCGCGCCAACATGGCCGGAGGGGATTTGCATAGTTTTTGTGGTGGTATCATTCAAAACTGACAAACATATACAATATACATCATATTATGCGAACGAAAGACCTTATAGCCAAACGAGAACGAAGAGAGAGAAAACTCGCTAACAAAAAGCGTAACGAAAGCAAATCTCACAAAGAATCGGAATATATTGATAACGACAAATATACACTCCCATCTGCCTTCAGCGAAGAGGTACTGAGCGAATTGAAACATATATCCGCCACTATCTCCAATGAAGAAATCTTACGCCGACGTGACATGCGTGATATTTTGACATGCACCATCGATCCCTCAGATGCCAAAGACTTCGATGATGCACTGTCGTTTAAGGTGCAAGACAACGGTAATTACCAAATCGGTATTCATATCGCAGACGTCACATACTACGTCCAAGAAGGGACAGCCGTGGACGAAGAAGCATACCAACGCGGAACGAGTATCTACCTGGTGGACAGAGTAATACCCATGCTGCCAGAACGACTCTGCAATGAGCTGTGCAGTTTGCGTCCCAATGAAGATAAGCTGTGCATGTCGGTCATCGTGGAGATGAACCAACAAGCCAAAGTGATTCGACACAAGATATGCCGAACCGTTATTCGTTCGGACTATCGTCTGGCATACGAACAAGCACAACAGATGCTGGATACGCCCATTACCACTGGAGAAAAACGTGCATTGTCCGACGCCTTGGGCATATTAAATGGACTGGCAAAACAATTACGCAGCAAGCGATTTGAGCGCGGAGCCATCAACTTAGCGACTCCCGAAGTGCGCTTCCACCTCGACGAGGCAGGCAACCCCACCGATGTGGTCTTTCATCAAGCCACCGATGCTAACCACCTGATAGAGGAGTTTATGCTGCTCGCCAATCGGATTGTGGCGAAAGAGGTGGGAGGTAATGAGGCGAAAAGCGAAAAAGTGAAAAACGAAAGACCCTTTGTATATCGCGTACACGATGTGCCCGAACCCGAGAAAATAATCAAATTAGGTAATTTCATTCGTCAGTTTGGTTTCCACCTTCGCGCCTCTGCCAAACGCAGCGTACAGAACAAGCACATCAACCAGCTGCTGGACAGTTGCCAAGGCACCAATAGCCAGGCACTCATCGAGACCCTGACCATTCGCTCAATGGCCAAAGCCGTGTACTCCACCTCCAACATTGGGCACTATGGTTTGGCATTCCCCTATTACACGCATTTCACATCGCCTATCCGTAGGTACCCAGACATGATGGTGCACCGTTTGCTGTCACGCTACCTATTGCAGTCCAAAGCCCACTGCCGCCACGACAAAGAGGTGCTGGAAGAAGCATGCGTACACTGCTCCGAAACCGAACAGATGGCACAAATGGCAGAGCGTAGCTCCATCAAGGAGATGCAAGCACGATGGATAAGCAATCACATAGGGGAAGAATTTGAGGGAATCATCAGCGGAGTGACAGAATTTGGTCTATTCGTGCAACTATCCGCTACACTGACCGAAGGACTGGTACCTATCCGCAGCATCGCACCGCACGACTACATGCAATACGACGAGGAGAACTTCTGCCTGATTGCAGCACGCAGCGGCAAGACATACACCTTATCTGACCGCGTACGCGTACGCGTGGTGGAAGTCGATGTGGAGAAAAAGCAAATCGATTTTGCCTTAGTCGAAGAGAGTTGGTGAGTCTTTTTCGAATTGCTTGAGCACAGCACGCATCAGCATCTCGCGCACCAAACGCGAGCGATTCTTTACCCCATAGCAATCACAATAACGATCCAACGCACGCATCTCACTATCGTTGAGCAATATGCTCACACGATTAGTGCGTGCCTGGCGCGCCTGAGTGCGATTCAACGGACGCAAAGTGGATGTGCCTTTATGCTTCATTCGATACGATCATTCTCTGAATATTAAAACTGTATGTTCATCTTCAATCCTATACCCACGATATTACTGCCCACAAAATTGTCGTAATCGGATTGATGGATAGTCTCTGTGATATGAATACGTGTCTGCTGCCATTGTGCAGTGAGCGACAACGAGAAGTGGCTACGATCGCTGATCTTATACCACCATCCTATATCTACCCCAGCACACATACCACCTCCCCAGCGTTGGTTGATGGAAAAAGCATACCCCACATTAGCCCCTATCAAAGGGCGATGGCGCGTTAGCTTTTGCCCCGCAAGAGGCGAACGCAACACGAGTTGTAGCGGAATCCATGAGTAGATATCCTTGCCAACAAACACACCACGATAACCCATCTCGCCACCCAGAAAAACATGCTGGTGCATCAGGTTGTGCGTGCCGATAGCCAAATGGGCATCCATCATCCCGCCCGTACCCAAGTGCGGCACCAGGGCTACGCCACCTGCTACGCTTGGCAGCAACGCCACCTTCTTTGGAGGCCTGGTTGTCGCCGCATCTACGGCAGTAGCCGCATCCACAGGATCTGCCTGTATGCCCAGCACTTCTGCCTTAGGATACTGATAGCGCAAACCGTCTTTCTTGCGCAGAACCACTATCTCATCGTTGTTGAGCAATAATTCGCCCTGGACACGCTGCCCCGAACGTAAGATCACCACCTCTGCGCTGCA
>CALZHO010000188.1 GCA_945787425.1 uncultured Bacteroidales bacterium | reverse complement strand
ACAGCAGGATATCAATGATTTGTATCGCATAGATGCTTCGCAATATGACGAAGAACAAAAGTTGAAGATACGCACTATTTATGATCTCATTCCATCGATATTGGAGAACAAGAAAAAGCGTGTAGTCTATCGCGATATTGAGCATAATAAGAATAAGCGTTATGAGCATTATGAGGAGGAGTTTGATTATCTGACTGCTTCTGGCGTAGCAATGGCGGTGCGTGCCATCAGCAATCCGCATTTTCCGCTGAAAGAGAGCGAGCGGAAGAACCTGCTGAAATTATATCTCAATGATGTGGGGTTACTGACATGCTTGCTATACGGAATGAATGCGAATGCTATTTTGGAGGATATCAAGAGCATCAATTTAGGGACAGTGTATGAATCGGCTATTGCGCAGGAATTGCACGCGCATGGATGCCCGTTGTTCTACTATGATAATAAGAAGCTTGGAGAGGTGGATTTTATTATTGATGATTATACCAACTTATCTGTACTGCCAATAGAGGTGAAGTCGGGTAAAGACTACTATGTGCATAGCGCATTGGATAAGTTTATTGCTAATGAGGATTACTCGGTGAAGGCAGCCATGATTCTTTGCAACCAACGCGAGGTAGAGATTGATAAAGACGGAATTACATACTTGCCAGTTTATTATTCTATGTTTATTGCGGGAAACAAGAGTACGGAGGATATGATTCTGTCTATACCCCAAATGCCTGAATAGCTATAGTACTTGGAAATCTATACATTGCGCGGAAAATGTAGTGTTTTGCGGTTAAATAGATTGATTTTAGCCGCAATATCTGTGTCTTATTGCAGCTGGTCAGCTGGTCAGCTGTCCACAAAAAGTATTAGCGAACGATGCAAGGTTTTGTGTGCCGAGGATTGTGCCGAAGGTTTAATAATATATTTCAAGTACCCTGCGGGCTAGGCGACTACTTCGTGACCATTGTAGCCTATCTATGGATTAGCTATGCCTTATTTGTAGCTTTAACTTGCCCAATGTTATTTTAACAAGCCAAGAGAGTCGATATCGTGTGCTAATTTTATAGAGAATTCACGTGCTCCAATATAGTTCAAATGTGTTGCATCAACGAAATAAGTAGAATCATAGTTTATAGGTAAAGTTCTATAGTCTAGTATAGGAATATTGTATTTTTCACTTAATTCTTGATAGGTTGACATTATGGTGTCAAAGCATATTGACATGTTTTCTTGTACCATATAATATACCGGAGAATATACCATAATTGTATTTGTTTTTTCAAATTTTGCTTGTTGTAACAGTTGCTCAAAAGCAATCAAAGTACTATCATATATGGAACATTTTATTTCTCCATCATTTGCTAACAAATATCTCATGTTTGTACCATCAAATCCACCTACATTTTTACTCCAACCTTTATGTTGTTTACCATTAATATGATTGATGCCTAAAAATTCTAATAAACCAAGTCCCACATACTTATAATTTCCTCGATAGCGCCACATTGGAATGTTTTTATCCATCCAAGTAAAATAATGCATATCCAAAATTTCTCGAACTAAAGTATCATGCATATAAGGAAAATATTGATATCGCTCAAATCCTAATGTACCAGAGCCTAATTCAATGTGGTCAATATTCAATATCAATAATTTGGGAGCAGGATTGTTTCTTCGATAAATACGATAACGTAGATTACTGATTATGTATGTTTGTCCCGAAACACTTATATTTCTACTGTTACTACATAAAACAGAATCTATGTATAATGGATTATACGCACAAGCTCCTCTTGAATTCCCTAGTATTAGTATGTCATTATTTAAGGTATCACGCATAATTGTGTTAAGTGTTTCCAAGTGGTTTTTAGGCACACGTTGCAATCCTTTGCTAGTTGTTATATCAATTACTATAGCTACTAAGTAAGCAACTATAATAAAAAATATCAATCGCTGTAAAAACTTTGTCATAAGCATTAGAATTGGAAATAAATAAATGATTCTGTTTGCGTTGTAAACAACAATATCATTCCTATTAGAAGCACATAGCAAATCCATTTTTGCCAAGTTTTCCAAGTTGTATTGTATAATCCGTGACTCATGGAACGATTCTTCCATTCAAAAAGCAACATAATTCCAATCAATAGTGGAATAGGTAAAAAATATGTAAGGCTAACAATATATGGAATTGTGAATAATGACTTGTCGAATATTCTGACAATTATTTCTTCTAGCTGTGTTATATTTTCAGCTCTAAATATGATCCACCCAAAGACTGCCAAGGCGAAAGTCAAGAGCATTTGTCCTGCTTCTTTGAGTGATGGTAGCCATTGGGCTTTGATTGTGCCATCGGGCAAAGTGATAGTTGCAACCGTGTCACGATAACGGCGGTTCTTGTTTAGCAAGAGCAAAGGTACAAACAATAATGCATGGTATGCTCCCCACAACACAAATGTCCAGTTTGCTCCGTGCCAAAAGCCACTTAAGAGGAAGATGACAAAGGTGTTGCGGACTGCTATCCATTTGGTATATCTCGCCTCTAGTACCTTATCACCTTTTTGCTTTATTGTCTCAGGGATATTGGGACGGCTACCGCCCAACGGAATATACACATAATCGCGGAACCAAGTAGTGAGTGAGATATGCCATCTGCGCCAGAATTCTGCTATATCGCGAGAGAAGTATGGCACATTGAAGTTACGCATTAGTTTAATGCCAAACAACTTTGCCGTACCAATTGCTATATCTGAATATCCCGAGAAATCACCATAGATTTGGAAAGTAAAGAGTACGGCAGCCAATAGCAATGTACTACCTGATTGATTGCTGATGTCGGCAAAGACGGTATCGACATAAGTGGCACAGTTGTCTGCTACTACAATCTTCTTGAATAAGCCCCATAGGATTTGTCGCATACCATCCACTGCGGTGGCATAATCAAAGGTGCGTTTCTTTAGGAACTGTGGTAGGAGGTTGGTTGCTCGCTCAATAGGGCCTGCTACCAACTGTGGGAAGAAACTGAGGAAGGCAGTAAAAGCCACAATATCGTGAGTGGGTTGTATCTGCTTGCGATAGACATCAATGGAGTATGAGAGGGCTTGGAAAGTATAGAAACTAATACCTACAGGCAGCACCAAGTGTAGCAGCAGGAAGTCTGACTCAATGCCGAACAGTCGTGCAAACTGTGTGGCGAAGAAGTCGTAGTACTTATATAAGCCTAAGATACCGAGATTAACAAC
>CALZHO010000187.1 GCA_945787425.1 uncultured Bacteroidales bacterium | reverse complement strand
CGTATCCGTGCTGCTTACGAAGTGCGCCGTTCGTTGGGGTTGGTTCCTTCGCTACCCGATCCCCAATATCCAATATCCGATCCCCAATCTCCAATATCCAATCTCCAATCTCCAATCAATAACACCTACCGCCTTGTGCATGGCGAGGGTGATTTTCTGCCGGGACTGATTGTGGACGTGTATGCTGACACTGCTGTGATTCAAGCCCATTCCATCGGTATGCACTGCCATCGCATGGAGATTGCCGAAGCAATTGTGCAGGTCGTGCCACAAGTGGATAAGGTGTATTATAAGTCAGACGATACCTTGCCCCATAAAGCGCCTATCCATGGGGAACGCGTAGGGTACCTGATTGGTGCAGAAAAAGCCGATTTCAACAGAGATTTTTGGGCTAAAGAGAATGGACTGGATTTCCGTATTGATTGGCTGCGCGGACAAAAGACGGGCTTCTTTATTGATCAGCGTGACAACCGCGCTCTGTTGGAGCATTATGCACAGGGCAAAGAGGTGCTCAATATGTTTTGTTATACGGGTGGTTTTTCTGTGTATGCTTTGCGTGGCGGAGCGAAACTGGTACACTCTGTGGATGTGAGTCAAAAGGCGATTGACTTGGTGCGCAGCAATGTGGCGCACAATTTTGGGGAGAATGTACCACACGAGGCGTTTGCTGAGGAGGCCTTTGAGTTTATGGCTAAGAATCAGAATAAGTATGATTTGATTGTGCTTGACCCTCCTGCATTCGCCAAGCACCGCGATGCGGTGAAGAATGCACTTCGTGGCTATCAGCGTTTGAATGCGAAGGGCATACAGGCTATCCGTCCGGGAGGAATTTTGTTTACTTTCTCATGCTCGCAGGCGATAGATAAGGATATGTTCCGTTTGGCAGTTTTCTCTGCTGCGGCACAAGTGGGACGCAAGGTGCGTATCTTGCACCAGTTGCACCAACCCGCCGACCACCCAATCAATATCTACCACCCAGAAGGTGAATACCTAAAGGGCTTGGTTTTGCAAGTGGAGTAATCCACGGCAAGGTAATACCTTCGAACGCCGCCTGTTGGAAACAATTCTTATTATAGACACCACAAACCCGAAAAGAACAATGAAAAAAACAATCTTCCTTACTGGTGCTACAGGTACCATGGGATACGCAGGTATGACAGAGATTCTGCGCTATCCCGAGAACTATCACTTGCGTATATTGGCTCGTCCAAGTGCTAAAAACAAAGAACTGCTTGCGCCACTGATGGATAAAGTGGAAGTCATCTGGGGCGATCTCACTAAATACGAAGATATCCTCCGCGGTGTGACAGGTAGCGATATTGTGTTGCATGTAGGTGGTATGGTGTCGCCACAAGCAGACTACCGTCCTAAAGCCACCCTGCGCACAAACATCTCCGCAGCGACCTATATCCGCGATGCGGTGTTGGCGCAGCCCGAAGATAAACAGCCCAAAGTGGTCTATATCGGTAGTGTCGCTCAAATGGGTGACCGCCGAGAGCCATTGCATTGGGGGCGCGCAGGCGACCCTATCTGCGTGTCAGCATACGACCATTACGGTCTGACCAAAGCGCTGGCAGAGCGCATCATTACCAATTCGCCTATCTGTGTGTCCGCATATGATCACTACGGACTGACCAAAGCGCTGGCAGAGCGTATCATCACCAATTCGCCTATCAAGCAATGGGTGGCACTCCGCCAATCAGGTGTCCTCTATCCTGCTATATTGAAGAACTATGACCCAATCATGTTCCACGTGCCTATCCGTGGCGTGTTGGAATGGGCGACAGTAGAAGACAGCGGACGCCTTCTTGAGCGTGTCTGCCGCGACGAAGTGCCAGAGGAGTTCTGGAAAAACTACTACAATATTGGTTCGGGCAAGGAGTATCGCATCAGCAACTATGAGTTTGAGTGCCTGCTTTTGGATGCTATTGGTTGCCCTCGCCCAGAGAAAATCTTTGAAACAAAGTGGTTTACTACGCGCAATTTCCACGGTATGTGGTATATCGACGGCGACCGCTTGGAGAACTACTTGCACTTCCGCGCCAATGTGCCAGTGAAAGAGTATTTCAAGCAAATGGCTAAGGCAGACACTCTGCCATGGATCATCAAGTTCGCGGCTAAGACTAAGATTGCCAAACTCTTCCCTCGCTGCGTGAAACTGGCGATGTACGCCATGGCGATGTCCAAGGAGCATGGTACGCAATGGTGGATTAAGCACAACAAGACCCAACGCATCAGCGCATATTATGGCACGTTGGAGGCATACAAAGCTATTCCTGATTGGAAGCATACCGATGTGTCGCACAACAGCGAGGAGTATGTATTGCTTGACCACGGCTACGATGAGCAAAAGCCCCAAGCATTGTTTACCATTGAGGATATGCAACAAGCGGCGGCTTTCCGCGGAGGCAAGTGCTTGTCCAAAGACATGGTGCAAGGCGATTGGGACACTCCATTGGAGTGGGAGTGCGCAGAGGGGCATACCTTTACCGCTACGCCACGATTGGTATTGTTAGGAGGTCACTGGTGTGAGGAGTGTATGCCTTACCCTTATGCTGGCGAGAAGAATGCCCGTCCTTGGCAATGGGACAGAGTAGCAAAGAAAAACCCATTCTTCGCACAGCTGTGGGTTCCGCTTCATGACGCCAACGAGGACAATGTGTATGGTCCAGAGGTCTTTGATGGCTGGGAGAAGTAATTCGATTGAAAATAAATTTTCACGTAATTCCTTGCGTATTTGCATTTTTTGTTGTACCTTTGCACCCAAATTCGGCAAAAAACAACGCTAAACAACTGCTAAACAATACTAACAATATAACTACACACGATTATGACAATTAATGATTACAAATTCGCTGGAAAGAAAGCGATTGTTCGCGTGGACTTCAATGTGCCATTGAACGAGAACGGAGAGATTACCGACGACACCCGTATCCGTGGTGCGTTGCCAACCCTCAAACACATCCTCGAAGAGGGTGGTGCGCTCATCATCATGAGCCACATGGGTAAACCAAAAGGCAAAGTAGTAGCTAAATATAGCTTGAAGCAAATCGTTGACGCTGTGAGTGCTGCACTCGGTACTCCTGTACAATTCGCAGAGGACTGCGCCAAAGCTGCTGAGCAAGCTGCTGCCCTCAAGGCAGGCGAAGTGCTGCTCCTCGAGAACCTCCGCTACTATCCAGAAGAGGAAGGCAAACCTGTAGGTATCGACAAAGAGGATCCTGCATACG
>CALZHO010000186.1 GCA_945787425.1 uncultured Bacteroidales bacterium | reverse complement strand
ACACAACTTGATTTACAAGCAGATACAAATACCCATAGTTAATTTAAGTAATCTATATACTTTCATTGAAAATCAATCATTTATATTGTTTAATCAACAAACAAACGTGCATTTATCCTAAATACATCCAACAACATATCCATCAACCATCTTTATTAGTTTATATAAATGTTATAATCCATTGATTTTATTTATATTATGCAATACAAAATAGCACTATAACAAGTGCCATTTAGCAGTATATATCCATAGTTAAGTGCTGTTTTCACAACTGAATCAACAAACCGCTTATACGGTGCATATTTGTGAATTACACACTCCAAAATGCTCCATTTATTTAGAAATTCACCTGTATGTATTGGAAAATATTTTTTTAAGAAAATTCACATCCCTACCCTTTTCACAGAAATTTTGGTCTTTCATAGCTAATTCACGAGAATTGCATATTTTTCATCCTTCTGTACTTTTGTACGAAATATTCCATTCTCGTTGATTCTGGTCAATTATCCCAAATTGGGCTTGATCCTCAAAAACGAGCAAAAAAAAAGAGGGTTACCCCTCTAATTCCGTTCTCCCCCATTTCCAGCGGTTGTGTGTCCAAAGCCACTGTTCGGGTTGTGCACAGATATTCTTTTCCAATAACTCCGCATACCTGTTGGTCATTTCCTCGGGTTGCATCGTGGATGGATCATCTGCAATCAATTCAAAACGAACACGATAATATCCACGTTTGGTCGACCATATATGGGCATATACGGCAGAAAAACCGAATTTCTTTGCCAACACCTCACTGCCATCCAAGAAAGCAGTCTCCTGATGGAGAAACTCCGTCCAAACATACGAACTGCGCTTCGATGGCTTCTGATCAGCCAACATACCCACCACAAAAGGATGTTCAGCATGGCGCAACAAGACCAATTTGCGCAATAACTGGTTCTTTTCGATGCATTCGCCTCCGCGTTTGCTACGCAATTCCAGCATCATTGCGTCGGATTTGGGGTTTTTCAACTGGCGATATACATTATATTCTACCATAGATGGATTCACAAAGCGTTTGTTGAGATCCACCAGCCATTCCCAGTTGCCCATATGCCCCAAATAGGCTATCACCCCATGCGTCTTACTTGCCAAATCCTCTACCAAATCGACATTCTCAAACACCACACGTTCGCGCATCTCCTCTTCTCCAACACGATAGCCATACACCACTTCCACCAATAGATCCGCGAAATGGTGGTAGAACTGCTTTTCTATTTGCTTTAACTCGCTCTGCGATTTCTCAGGGAAAGAGTTACGCATATTCTTGCGTACAACCTTCAATCGATATCTAACCACATAATACATTAGTGGATAGATGATTGCATCCGCCATTAGATACAAAACGGACAATGGTAATAAGCTGAATATGCGAATCAAAAAATGCATGGAGTTTAGCGTGTAAAGTGTACAAGTGTAAAGTGTAAAGGAAGGGATTATATTACGTAGGTGGCAAGGTAAACAAACAAGAAATACAATACAGGCGTTGCCAACATCAAACTATCAAAACGGTCCAATACACCACCGTGCCCAGGCATGAACTTGCCCGAATCTTTCACACCAAGCGTGCGCTTGAGCAAACTCTCCATCAAGTCACCCAACGTGCCAAATACCGCTCCAAAAGCAGCAAACCACAAGCTATTAGCCAATCCCAATTCTTCCGTCCAACCTACTCGGTAGAACACATAACCCGCTAACAACGAAACGACTACTCCACCTATCAATCCCTCCCATGATTTGGCTGGACTCACACGCGGAAACATCTTATGATTACCCTTTGGCAGCTTAGCAGTCAAACTCCCCACAATATAAGCGCCACTGTCATTTACCCACAGCAGAATAAACAACGCCAACAGCAAATATCGATTGTGCATCAGCACACCATTCATCAGCGCAAAAGGCAATGCCACCATCATCTGACTGGCGCACAGATTGCCCCAAGCCTCTATTGCATGGCTATGCTCGCGGAAAAGCTGCGTAATCATGGCCAATAAGATGACCGCTACATACGCCACCAGCAATGCAGACCATATGCCATCGCCATAGAAGAGGAAATACATAGTCGTGAACAATAGCGCATTCGCTATCATAGCATACGACTGAAGACGAATATCAGAACCCACCAACGCATGATACTCACGTACCGCCAATGTGCTCAGTATAAGAAACAAAATACCAAACAACAACGGATGACCACCAAAACACTGAGGTTGCACCAAAATAGATGTAATCACCAGACCTGCATACACAATCGCAGAGAGGGTTCGTTTGACAAAATTATTCATAATCGTAAATTATTTTCTAAATAATTTGCAAAGGTAAGAATAATTTTGTAATTTTGCAAACAAATTCACCAAAATATTAGAAATTATGAATACAAACATTGAATTAAGTCTTCTCGATGCTGAAGAGAAGGAAATGCTAAACTACATCTGGAACCATATTCCCGAAGAAGATCGCCAAGGCATGACACAAACCGACGTGCTATTAGTACTCGACTTAATGGATGACTACTTAGTGGAGAATGGTCTGCTCGAAGAAGATGAACAAGCCGGAGAAATGACCTACTTGGATGGCGAAATCGATGAGACAGAGCAATTAGAATACCTCATTCAAGCCACTAAAGAGCAAGGACACCATCTCACCAGCACACAAATCCAACTCATCATGGATGGCGAATTGCAATATGGTATTGAGAAAGGATACTACCAAGAAGAGGAATAATGAGAGGTGAGAGGTTAAAGGTTAAAGGTTAAAGGTTAGAGGTTAAAGGTTAGAGGTTAAAGGTTAGAGGTTAAAGGTTAGAGGTTAAAGGCAAGTAGTAAAAAATAAAAGGTCACTGAATCAGTGACCTTGTATTTTGATTATCAATCGTTTGATAACGTTCTTCACATTTTGAATCGTAATCTCCTTCACCCATGATAGGCGATTGTCCGTCCAGCGTTGCGGATGCGTGGTAATCATTATACGAGGTGGCAGACTACCCTGCTCTGCCGCTTGTATTATATCATCGGTGGCATGATAAACCAATCCCTGTGCATTCCACTGGTCTTGATATACAGGAATCTTATCTCGAACCGACACCTTATAGCCATCCCAACAACGCCCCGTATCAGTCAAATAAAAAACTTGATCAAAATCCACATCAAAATACGGCTCGCCTATAATACCCAAATCGCGGTAATGATACGTTTTCCATAGTTCCTTTCC
>CALZHO010000185.1 GCA_945787425.1 uncultured Bacteroidales bacterium | reverse complement strand
CTTCCGATCTTGCGCTTCCACACCACCCGAAAGCACTTTACCGCTGGCTGGTGCCACCGTATTGTATGCACGTGCAAGACGGGTGATGCTATCCAAGAGGATGACCACATCATGTCCACACTCCACCAATCGTTTGGCTTTCTCATGCACAATATTCGCCACCTTCACATGATTCTCTGCTGGCTCGTCAAAAGTGGACGCTATGACTTCCGCATTCACCGAACGCGCCATATCCGTTACCTCCTCTGGACGCTCATCAATGAGCAGCACAATCATATACACCTCGGGGTGATTATTGGCAATAGCATTGGCAATATCCTTGAGCAGCACAGTCTTACCCGTCTTGGGTTGTGCTACAATCAAACCACGTTGTCCCTTGCCTATTGGCGCAAAGAAATCTATGATACGCACCGACAGCGGGTCGCTCTTATCTCCCTTGCATAGTTTAAACTTCTCATCAGGGAAGAGCGGGGTGAGGTTTTCGAACGCAATACGCTCTTTCGCCAATGCAGGCGCAATACCATTGATACGAATCACCTCTTTCATGGGGAAATACTTATCCGTATCCCTTGGCGGACGAATCGTACACTCCACCGTGTCGCCAGTCTTCAAACTGTACTGACGTATCTGCTGTTGTGAAACGTAAATATCATCAGGCGAAGAAATATAGTTATAGTCAGCACTACGCAAGAAACCATAACCATCCGCAGCACACTCCAACGTACCAATCGCGGTGATTGTATCGCCAAACGCTTCCACCCCTTTGTTCAACATCTCCTCTTCAGGTGAGAGTTGTGGTTTGGGCTGTGGTTTCTCGTTGATCGGTGTAATCTCTTCTCCGTTGGCTATTTGTTCTTCGCGTTTAGCTATCTGCTGGGTGATTTGCGCAATGCGCGCATTCACACGCGCCTGACGCTCCTCTTGTGTCTCGTTTTTGCGGCTGGGCGTATGCGTATTCGTATTCTCCTGCACATTTTGGACATCCTGGACCTCAGAACCTTTCACAATCTTATCTTCTGGAATTTTATTCTCCACCACTTCCAACGTTATGTTCTGTTGCGTGTCTGGAGCTGTTACCTCTGGCGCTTCTACACTTTTTTTAGGGCGTCCACGTTTTTTCTTTGGCTGTTCTTTTACGGGTTGCTCTTTCTCATCTTCCATTTTCACCTCTCCCCTTACCGTTTCCTGTTTCTCATTTTTAGCTTTTGGCCCACGTTTTTTCTTGGCAGTTGGTTTGGGTGTCTCTTGAACGTCCGAACCATTACTCTCTTGTACTTCGGAGCTCCTATTCTCTTGGACATCCGTATTACCAAACAGCGATGGCTGTACAGCGGACACCACTGGTTTGGGAGCAGGTTGTTTGGCTTGTTCCTCTTTTATTTGTCCGAGTGTTTCTTCTTTGCTCCCTACAGTAGCCAGCACTCGATTACCTTTTAGGTTATCGGTATTCACTTTTTGGGGTGAATTTTGGATACGTGCACGTTTCCCTTTGCGGCGTTCCTCTCGTGCATCTGCACGGGCTTGCATCTCCGCGCCGTGTCTATCGGCTTGTGCATCTAAAATCTGATAAATAACAGATTGCGCAACAGCATTCTTGCCCACTTTAATGTCAAATGTCTGTGCAATCTCAGTGAGTTGTTCGAGCGTCATTTGCCCGAGTTTTCGCATATCGTATTGCATATAAAATTGTTTGTAAATATTTCGTTAATGAAAAAAAATAACAGAGCGTCTTTGCGTATTATCACAAAGACGCTGCAAAGATACTATAAAAAAATGAATTATGCAAATTTTTACAACAAAATTTCCTCAAAGGTATTGATTTTTTCTTTCTTGTATGGTCCATAGACCTTAATATAGTTATCCGTAAAGCCAGCCATCTGGTCTCCTTCGCGCTTTGCCTCCCATAATACTACAGCTTTTCTGCCAGCATGCTGACGATAAAAAGCCGCTATCTTCTCCTCCGACACCTCGTGCGGGATCTTACTCCTACGCTGACGCTCCGCCTTCGGCACCACATACAAATCCATCTCCAGCATACGCGTGTTGGCACGCTCAGAATACGTAAACACATGCAATTGACTCACATCCAGGCTCTTGACAAACGACAAATAATCCTCCCAATACTCCATTGTTTCGCCACGAACCCCCACCATACAATCCACTCCTATAAACGCATGGGGCATCACCTGCTTGATATGCGCCACACGCTCGGCAAACAACTCACGCGTATAACGCCGCTGCATTATCTTAAGCACCTCATTACTACCCGATTGCAAAGGGATATGAAAATGCGGAGCGAAATGCCGTGACTGAGCCACAAAATCGATAATCTCATCCGTCAACAGGTTAGGTTCGCACGACGATATACGCACCCGAAAATCACCCGTCAACGCTTCTATAGCACGAAGCAAATCTATAAAACATTCCCCGGTACTTCGACCAAAATCGCCGATATTTACCCCTGTGATTATCAACTCTTTAGCACCTTGTTCGATGGCTTCCTTCGCATTTCTCACTACCTCCTCTATCTTCGGATTGCGTGACTTGCCACGGGCATAAGGAATGGTGCAATACGTGCAGAAATAATTGCAGCCGTCCTGCACTTTTATAAAACATCGCGTGCGGTCATCGCCCGAACGTACACCGTGAAACTCTTCCACCTCGCGAATCTTACCGACATGCACCCTCTCGCCTCTCGCCCGATTCTCGGTATCCGATCCTCGGCTCTCGGTTCTCGCCTCCAAGGTCTCCACCAACGTTGGAATATCGTATTTCTCGTTCTGTCCTAAGACATAGTCCACTCCTTCGATTTGGCTAATCTGTTCCGGTTGCAGTTGCGCATAGCAACCAGTCACTATGATGATGGCGTTTGGGTACTTGCGATGCAACTGATGGATGGTTTGTCGGTCTTTATGATCAGCGGCATCGGTCACGCTGCACGTGTTCACCACGCATAGGTCGGGCACTTCGCTGAGCGCAGCCCGCTGATGCCCTCGAGATAGCAGTTCTTTGCCAAGAGCGCTACTCTCAGCAAAATTGAGTTTACATCCTAATGTAACAAAACGTATTTTCACTATTGACTTTCTTTTTTCGGCTGCAAAGGTACTAATTTTTTACGAGATACACAACTATTCCACACATTTTTTAAGTGATAAGGCATTGAGCGGTCTTTGATTATTAATGTTTTTTAATGTTTTTTTGCTGTCTGGGCTACTACCACACTACCACACTACCACATAAAAAAATGTG
>CALZHO010000184.1 GCA_945787425.1 uncultured Bacteroidales bacterium | reverse complement strand
ATTCACCTCAAGTTCATATGGAGCGAGGGCATGCCATTTGGTTATCCATATGATGAGAAGTTGCGTTTCATTGGTCATATGAGCGACTACCGACGCATTGATATTGGTGCAACGCGTACTTTTAGTGCAGCTACCGACAAATGGATGAAGAAGTCCAAACATCTGGACAGTTGGAGCGTGCAACTGGATATTTTCAACCTCATTGGTTGGAAGAACGTGAACAGCTACTATTGGGTGACAGCAGCTGACGGACTGCAATGGGCCAGTCCGAACTACCTGACCGGCAGAATGTTCAATGTGAAATTTGATGTGATGATCAAGTAGGAAGAGGGATTTCAATCGGATATGCAAATTGGGGAGTTAGAGCAACTATTTGCCCTGCATCCAGAAGTGAATGTATTGGCAAAAGAATTAAGTAAAAAGTGCGAAAAACATTTTTTACTTAGGAATCTCTTTGCCTCCTCCCAAAGTTTATTGCTCCATGCGGTGCACCAGCAATTAGTAGCAGACAAGCAATATCGTCCCATCCTCGTTGTATTAGACAATGCCGACGACGCACAATACATGTACGCCGATCTACGCACGCTGAGTGGCGATCAGGGCGTGTATTTCTTTCCCTCCTCCCATCGCCGCCGACAACAAACCGATGAAGTCATGCTTGTGCAGCGAACCGAAGTGCTCACTGCCCTAAACAACACCACTCTACACAATGCTACACCACTCTACACCACACCTATTATCGTCACCTATCCTGAAGCATTAGCCGAGTCGGTTCCCCACCCTAACACGCTCCAGCAGCAAACGATTAGTCTGCACACCGAACAAGAGATAGCACAATCCCTACTCATCAAACAGCTACTCGAACTGCATTTCCAACGCGTGGATTTTGTGTATGAGCCAGGGCAGTTCGCTGTGCGAGGAGGTATAGTGGATATCTATAGTTTTGCACACGATAACCCCTACCGCGTGGATTTCTTTGGCGACGAAGTGGACTCTATTCGCGAGTTTGACATCGAGACACAACTCTCGCAGACCCGCCTCACGTCCATCGATATTGTAGGCGCAAACACACAAGAGGAATCGACATACATCACAGAATATCTATCCGACAACACCCTGTGGGTAAGCAACGACTTTAACCTCGTGCAATACAAGCTCAACAACGCTACACCACTCTCCACCACGCTAAACAACTCTACACCACGCTACACCACCATCGAATTGGGGCAGAAAAGCAGTTTCCCCACCTACGACACGCTGGATTTTGATGCGCTACCCCAACCCACCTTCAACAAGAACTTCGATATTCTCACAGAGGATCTCATCGCGCGCATACGCGATGGATATAAGGTGTATATCCTCGCCGAACAGGTGAAGCAAACTGACCGCCTACGCGCCATCTTCGAGGATAAAGAAGCGGGTATCACATTCATACCTATCAACCAGACTTTGCACGCAGGATTCGTGGACAACACTGCCAAGATATGTTGCTACACCGACCATCAGATATTCGAACGCTACCACCGCGTCACACTCCGTTCGGAGAACGCCAGACGAGGCAAAGCCATCATCACACTGAAAGAAATCAACCAACTGCAAGTGGGTGATTATGTGGTACATGTGGACCACGGCATTGGTCAGTTTGCGGGACTGGTGACCACCAATTTCTATGGTCGCCCACAAGAGAGTATCAAGCTCACCTATCGCGGTGGCGATACCATCTTTGTCAGCATACACAACCTACACCGCATCTCCAAATACAAGGGGCGCGAAGGCAGCGAACCCACCATCTCACGCCTCGGTTCGGGCGCATGGGAGCGCATGAAAGAGCGCACCAAAGACAAAGTAAAAGACATCGCTCGCGACCTCATTCGTCTCTATGCCACCCGCAAGCAGCAACAAGGCTTCGCCTATTCGCCTGATGGCTATATGCAGCACGAGTTAGAGGCATCCTTCTTCTACGAAGACACCCCCGACCAAGCCAAAGCCACCTTGGACATCAAGCACGATATGGAAAGCCCCATGCCTATGGACCGATTGGTCTGCGGCGATGTGGGTTTTGGTAAGACCGAAGTGGCGATGCGCGCTGCCTTCAAGGCAGCCACCGATGGCAAGCAAGTGGCCGTACTGGTGCCCACTACCGTGCTCGCTATGCAGCACTACAACACCTTCCGCGAACGCTTTCGCGATTTCCCTGTGCGGATCGAATACCTCAGCCGAAGCAAATCGCCTAAGCAATCGAAAGAGCTGCTCGCCGATCTCAAAGACGGAAAAATAGACATACTGGTGGGTACACACAAGCTGGTGAGCAAACAGGTATTGTGGAAAGATCTCGGACTGCTTATCATTGACGAAGAGCAGAAGTTTGGCGTGGCTGTCAAAGAGAAACTCAAGTCGCTGCGCACCAACGTGGATGTACTGACACTGACCGCCACACCTATTCCGCGTACCTTGCAGTTCTCGCTGCTTGGCGCACGCGACCTGAGCATCATCAACACTCCACCGCCCAATCGCTATCCCGTTATGACAGAGTGTATTACGCTCGATGATGAAGACATCATCAAAGAGGCTATTCAGCTGGAGATGCAGCGCAACGGACAAGTATATGTGGTTTGCAATCGCATTGAGATGTTGCCCCGCATTGAAAACCGAATACTGCGCCTTTGTCCCGAAGCACGCACTGTGATTGCACACGGACAAATGCCTGCGGGCGAAATGGAAGAACGATTGGAAGCGTTTATCAACTACGACTACGATATTCTCATCTCTACCACGATTATCGAATCGGGTGTGGATATTCCGAATGTGAATACCATCATCATCCATTCGGCACAACACTATGGTTTATCGGATTTGCACCAATTGCGCGGACGCGTGGGACGTTCCAACCGCAAAGCATATTGCTATTTGGTCACGCCTGACAAAGAACTGCTCACCAGCGATGCGCGCCGCCGATTGGACGCGCTGACCACGTTTGCGGAGTTGGGTTCTGGTTTCCAACTCGCCATGCAAGACTTAGATATCCGCGGTGCGGGAAATATGCTGGGGGCAGAACAAAGTGGTTTCATCTCCGACTTGGGTTATGACACCTATCAACGCATACTCAACGAAGCCGTAGAAGAAATCCGCGAGGAAATGATGGAATCATCCCTTTCGGACAATGCTACACCACTCTACACGACTCTAAACCAATCTACACCAAACAAGACCTGGTGCAACGATAGTCTGCTGGAGAGCGACCTATCCCTCTCTTTCCCACCGACAT
>CALZHO010000183.1 GCA_945787425.1 uncultured Bacteroidales bacterium | reverse complement strand
AATAATGATTCCTTTCTTGTTGCTTCAAGACTTTATCAATGGTACTATTGCTTTTAATTTCTATGTTTATAATGGAATTATGACCAAAACGAAGAAGATCAAATTCTTTCCCTATCTGTGGAATAGAAAAACTTAAATAAAATCCATCTGTAATGGATATATTATGATTATAAAATAATAAATTTGTGAGTAACAAATCAATCCCTTGTAACTCATAATCTCTTATCTTTGTTGCTGACATTCCATAGTACCCCAAAAAGTTATGAAATAAATCTGTTTGCAGATTTTTATGTGCTTGTACGACGGATAATAGATTAATATGTTTCATAAAGTTATTAGTTTACATACCAGTATGTACATATTGTAAATATGATATTGATCGTTGTTACACAATAGTATTTAACTTCCCCCTTAAACAAGTTAACCACCATGTTATCGGATCTTGAATATTTTCATCACGATATGCATTTTCAAAATATTGATATAATTCGGCGTAATGCTTATTATTTCGTATTATTGTACGCAAATCCCCTGTTTCAAGCGGAATAATTTTCATTCCTTTAATTGATTGTGTGATGTTTCTAGGGTCGTAATATATACTATCTTTGCGGTGTCTGAAATCACTAATAACATTTGGGTTTAAGTTATTCGTTGCAAATACGCAATAAGAATTAAGGTTGCCTGTTGCTAAAAGATGATCGCCCAAGTGTCTTGATACAGGCTCCATCTCCATGCGTCGTTGATTGTTCTTGTCTGCTAAAGTGGCTTCGATTAGAAGCGTGTGCTTAGGATAACTCTCACTTGCATTATATTCAAATACAATATCAGCCTCTCCACCAGCAGCATGGCTTTTAGGTAGCAGATTGGTGTCGAGTGAAAGTTTCATATAATCTAATACTTTGCCTTTTCTGTCGCTAATCTTGTACCATAATATAGCAAGGATATACTCGAATATGGTAGGAGCATCTGCATTATCCGTTACCATAGACATTAGTGTATCGTCATCGCGCTCGTCTAAAAGATTGAGTATTGTTATTAGATTTTCGTCAGTGAATTTCTGATCAATAAGTGAATTTAATCTTTCATAGCGTTGCTTGTCTACAATGGATTTCACTTCATCCATATTATCAACATCTATGTGATACTCTTCCTCTATGGCTTGAATAATTTCAGTTTCACTAACCAGCAATGCGTCAGATATATCCAGAAGATTACAGTTACATGCAAGATTATCATTTGATACATATGCTTCTTCATACAAATTCTCAATGCAAGCAGCGAAGAATTGCTTAGGAACAATATCTAAATATACTTTTTCATCTTCAAAAAGAAGCACATCAGCGGTAGATAGGTATCGTTTGTTTAGGTCATAATAATCATGCAATGTTGCTTTTGCTTTGAGCAGGTGCATAGTCTTGAAAAATGCTTCCTTAAATTGTTGCTCATTGGTACAACGGGAAAGTAGATTTGCTCGCTTATTTGCTACTGGGTTATTTATTATCTGCGATTTGTTAGATGATTTGAAAAGGAATTTCTTCCAAGCAGTACTCAAAGTTATTTTATCCAAACAAGCATATAATTCGGTCATTGCTTTTTTAGACAAATCGTTACCAATGTAGTATCTAAATAGTGTTTTATATAGCCAATAATATGATTCATCATATTTACGGCTTTTTCTATTCATACCCACTACGCAGATCAGTTCTTTACTAACACTATGATTTAGTAGCAAATTGAGAGCTGCATTATAGTTATCCATATGCATTAATGCATCTAAAATTGCTTCATCAATTGTTTTGCATCCCTGACGAATACTGATAATGTTTTTAACAACATCTTCCGTTTCATCGTGATTAACGCAAAGAGGCAACAGATAAGTAAATTCATCCTTAGTGATATACCCATCAAGGGCATCGTCTAAAAGAATGCGTAAAAGAACAATGAGGGGTCTGACATTATTGCCATTAACATCGCTACTCATCTTCAATAACTGCTTGAGATATATAAAACTATCCGCAGGGATTTGGAGAATATTATCACTTGAAAAATCAAGTGATTGGCTTAGTTTAAGCAGATCGCCACCAGCATGAGTTAATTTTCGTCCAGCAGTTATAAGTCCTAAATCAACTAATCCTGATGTTTTCTCACGCGCATCTTTAGCTGGATTAGGTGCGTCACCATAGACGAAATTATTATCTTGTAGGAAATAGTAATACCTCTCCTGTAATTCTGTATTTTCAATCCAACACTCATCTTTGTTATCCGCAAGTTTCCAGAATTGATCTAAAAGGGCAAGTTGTAGTTCAATCGTCCTATTAAAGTTTTTGGTTCTAAAACTTGTAGTGCCTAAGCACCAGCAATAACTCTTGAAAGCGATATTATCAAAAAGCATATCAGTAATTAGTTATAAGCACCTCGTCGCTGACCAAAGTACGGTCTTTGACTTGGTAGTTAGAATTAGAGTATGTATAATTTAGGTGGTGGCAGTTATATTGTGGATTATCCTCCAGCCATTGTTGCAAAATTGTATTAGTTTTCCCTTTGCTAGTTAAAACATTAGACAAAGCAAATCGGATATTGTGCGCATGCAAATTATTGAGGAATTCGTATAAATCATGCTCTAACAGCTCAGTCCATCCTCCTTGCTCGTTGTAAGTGGCGCAAGTGATAAGATAAGGTGGATCTGCATACACAAAATCATTTTCGTCGAACTGCTCAATATCTATTTGTCGGAAGTCTGCATTTGAAAATACACAATTAACCTCTTGGAGTTTATCAATAAATTGTGACAATTTTGATTGCATTTTGCCATTAAAATCCCTCTTACCTATAGGTAAGTTAAACTTGCCCGATTGATTAAATCGTATTTGATTATTGAAAGAGAAAATTACCAATACATAAAGCAAAAGGTAGTAATGATAATCTCTTTGTGGAAGATTATTAAAATCCTCTCTTAATTGCAAAAATTGATTACGATTATATTGACCTAATCCTTTGGCGCTGTCACAATCGTAAAAATCGTATCCATTAGCACTAACATTAGACAGCCGATAATCTTCAATAGTATTATTTATGAACTGGATGATTTCTTCTTTAGGAATGGCTTTAAAAGCAGATAATATACCTATCACATTAGAATCAAAATCATTGAAGAAAACCGCATTTGCTCTTACATTTGCACCTACATTACCACCGCCACAAAATAAATCCACAAAAGTATCTATTTCTTGCGGGAATAGTGGAAGAATTTGAGGCAACAATTTAA
>CALZHO010000182.1 GCA_945787425.1 uncultured Bacteroidales bacterium | reverse complement strand
AGGCGGTAGATAGTCGAGTTACATGCCGAATAGGAGGAAAAACGGAATATAGGAGTAGTGATTTAGGATTGCGATTGGCATTAGAAAAATAATTCTCTCCTGTTATTATCTGTGAGATGTTTATTCGTGATGGTAGGGCTCACCGCGAAGGATAGTCATTGCGCGGTATATCTGCTCAATGAGAAATAGGCGCACCATTTGGTGCGAAAAGGTCATTTGGCCAAGTGAAATCTTGCCATTCGCGCGGTCGTAAACCGATTGAGAGAATCCATAAGGACCACCAATAACAAAAAAGATGTCACGCCCAGAGGACATCTTTTTTTGCATCTGTTGGGCAAACTCGATAGAGCGATACTCGCGTCCATGTTCGTCGAGCAGGATAAGTTCTGCACTCTCGGGTACAGCGCGCAAGATGAGTTCGCCTTCGGCCTGTTTCTGTTGCTCTGGGGTGAGCGCCTTGGTATTACGTAATTCAGGAATGATGACCACTTTCAATGGCAAATAGTGCGTCAGGCGTTTGAGATAGGCTTGACAGAGTGCTTCTATGTGCGGGTCGGTGGTCTTGCCGACAAAGAGAAGGGTGGTGGTCATTGCAATTTACGATTGGACAATTTACAATTTACTATTTCATCCCTCGTAGAGTCTTGATATGTTCGTATGCCTCGTTGATGGCGCGGAACTTGTCGGTGGCTTGCTGGCGGATGTTTTCGCCTGCGTTAGCCACCTTGTCTGGGTGATACTTCATCGCCATGCGACGGTATGCCTTTTTCACCTCCTCATCAGTAGCCGTAGGCTCAATCTCCAATGCGGTGTATGCCCAGTTGGTGTCTGTATGCTTGCGATAGAGCGAGAGTAGTGACTGATAATCTGTATCCGCAATGCCCATATGTGTGGCAATCAGTTCGATGGTCTGGCACTCTGAATCTGCTACCTCGCCATCGGACTTGGCTACCTCTAATAGCAAGTGAATCAACTCCAAACGTACCGAATAATTGACATGCTGGCGAATCTGCTGCGCCACTTCAGCAGGGTTGATGTCTTGGTTGAGCAGTTGCTTGAGCAACATCAGGGCTTGCTTGGCACCCTCCTCGCCGAAATTACGTACAAGGAAAGGTTTGATGCTATTGATCTCAGACTTGAGTATGCGTCCGTCGGCTTTGATGACACATGCGAGCAATACAATGATAGATACGCGTATGTCGCCTTGTGTAGCGCGTGTACGAGAAGAGTGGGGAATACCTTGTGTGTATTCCCCTGACTCTATATGCGTATTCTCCAATAAGGATGCAATGAAAACACCAATCAGTGCGCCAATGGGTCCGCCTAAAACGAACCCAAGACCACCGAATATCCATTTGCTTGCTCCCACCTTATAAACGTGCTTTGATGGCTGCGGATTCTGCTTCGTAGCCTGGTTTGTCGAGGAGGGCAAACATGTTCTTCTTGTATGCCTCTACGCCTGGTTGGTTGAATGGATTAACGCCCAATAGGTAACCAGAGATACCGCATGCACGCTCAAAGAAATAGAGCAATTGACCAATGTAGTATTCGTTGAGTTGAGGCAATGTGATCTTCATATTAGGAACACCGCCATCGATGTGCGCAAGCATCGTGCCCAATTCTGCCATCTTATTCACCTCGTCCACACGTTTGCCAGCGAGGAAATTCAAGCCGTCGAGGTTGGCATCGTCGTGTGGGAAAGGTACGGTGTGATTGGGCTCGAGCACCGAAATCACGGTTTCAAACAAGTGGCGTTCGCCATCTTGGATATATTGTCCCATGGAGTGGAGGTCGGTGGTGAAGTCCACACTGGCAGGGAAGATACCTTTGCCATCCTTACCCTCAGACTCGCCATAGAGCTGCTTCCACCACTCGCTGATATTGTGCAATTTTGGGTGGAAATTCACGAGCATTTCAATCTTCTTGCCTTGCTCTTGGTAGAGACTATTGCGTGCGGCAGCATAGATGGCAGCTGGATTCTCCTCGAATGGAGTAGTGATACCACATTGTTGCATCATCTGTTCTGCACCATCAATCAGGGCCTTGATATCCAATCCTGCGCAAGCGATAGGCAATAATCCTACAGGCGAAAGCACAGAGAAACGACCGCCGATATTATCTTCAATCACATAGGTCTTGTATCCCTCTTGGGTAGCCAATGTGCGAAGCGCACCGCGTTTTGCATCGGTGATACAAACGATGAGTTGCTTAGCCGCTTCCTTGCCTTGTTGCTCCTCGAGTTGGGTCTTGAGAAGGCGGAATGCCAATGCTGGCTCAGTGGTCGTTCCTGACTTGGATATGCTGATGATACCGAATTTCTTGTTCTTGAGGGGGGCTTGCAACTCATATAGGTAGTCCTCGCCGATGTTTTGTCCTGCATATACGATGGCTGGTTTCTTGCCTTCTAACCATGCAAAACTGCTGGTCAAAGCATCAATCACAGCTTTAGCGCCAAGGTATGAACCGCCAATACCAATGCATACAATCACTTCACATTCCTTGCGCAGCATGTCTGCTGTAGCTTGAATATCGTCTAACTGTGGACGGATGTCGGCTGGCAAGTTCATCCAACCGAGGAAATCATTGCCTAAACCAGTACCATTGACTAATTGCTCTTGAGCAAGAGCTACCTGTTGTTTGTACGCATGGATTGCTTCTGTAGCAACTGCTGTACCATAGGAAAATTGAATATTATTCATACTATCTTATTGAAATTTTTTAGTTAATTCTTTAATCGTATTTTTTGCAGATTTGTGGTTGTAGAGTATTTGATACATAGCATCTACAATAGGTAGATCCACTTGTGAGTCTTGGTTGGCCAGCCAAATAGCTTTGGTGCCGTAGTAGCCCTCAGCCACCATCTCCATTTCTGTTTGTGCTGCTTTCACACTATATCCCATGCCAATCATCTGTCCGAACTGACGATTGCGCGAGAAGTTGGAGTAGGCGGTCACCAATACATCGCCCAGATAACCGCTATCAGTGATGTCGCGCGGAATATCCGATTTTGCTTTGGCAAAGCGTATCATCTCGTGCATGGCATTGGTCAGCAGCACGGCTAAGAAATTGTCGCCATAATGCAGACTCTTGCATATTCCAGCTGCAATGGCGTAGATATTTTTCATTACACTGGCGTACTCCAGACCTTCTACATCGTTGCTGGGTGTTGTGCGCACATAGGGAGTGTCGAATAGTTTGCTCCATTCGCGTGCTTTGACAATATCTTTGCATCCGACGGTCAGATAACTCAATCGCTCTAAAGCTATCTCCTCGGCATGGCAAGGA
>CALZHO010000181.1 GCA_945787425.1 uncultured Bacteroidales bacterium | reverse complement strand
CCCTGCATGCACGACACTCAAATACACCTCTGCTACCATACCCCATAATACGCAGTGACCATGGGATGTGTGGTGTAGCGTGGTGTCGTGGGGTGTCGTGTGGTGTAGTATGGCTGATTCGATGGCGTGTCCTATCGTGTGTCCAAAGTTGAGCGTGCGGCGTATGTTTTTTTCGTGTGGGTCAGCAGATACAATCTGCTCTTTGATAGCGATACTTTCTGCAATAAGTGGGGTGAGAGTGGTGATATCTTGCTCATGAAGGTCCCATGCTAATAGTTCCTGCCAATGTTTTGGGCTGGCGATTAAACCATGCTTCAGCATCTCGGCAAAGCCACTCAGTAGTTCCGCAGCGGGCAATGTGCGTAAGAAATCAGGATGAATCAGTGTAGCCACTGGCGGCGTGAAAGTGCCTATTACATTCTTTATACCTTGATAATCAATACCCGTCTTGCCGCCTGAAGAGGCATCTACCATGGCAAGTAATGTGGTTGGGATATTCACAAAACGAATACCGCGCATATAGGTCGCTGCGGCAAAACCACCTAAGTCTGTAATCATACCACCACCTAAATGGATGAGTACCGCTTCGCGTGTGGCACGGTGTTTGAGCATAAAATCCCAAACCGCCTGCACCGAGGCTAAGTTCTTGCTCTGTTCGCCTGCTTCAATCGTGAGCAAATGGTAAGGGATTTGCCCGATGGAATCGGATAAAATGGGCAAACAACACTCCGCAGTATGGCTATCGGTTAGCACAAATAATTGCCCCTTAGGCAAGTCAGCGAGCAGCGTATGGAGATGCGTTAAATCGTGTAACATTGTATTATATAGAATGGTGTAGTGTGGTGTAGAATTGTTTTTTGTAGTAAAAAGTTTGCAAAGTTACGAAAAAAATTGTAACTTTGCACCCTAAATTAACAAAATTATGCAAAAAAGAGTCATTTTTACTGTTTTATTGGCCATTTTTGCCCTCACGAGCATGGCAGAGGGATTGACTTATCTCTCTACCGCTGATTTTAAGGCGAAAGTTTGCTATTACGATCTCGCATCGGGTCAGCAACCCCAATGGAAATATATGGGTGATAAACCTTGTTTGATTGATTTCTCCACCACATGGTGCGGTTGGTGCAAGAAATTGCACCCAATCTTGGAGCAAGTAGCCAAACAATATGAGGGCAAGGTCTATGTTTATACATTAGACGCAGAGAAAGAGCCCGAAGTGGCAGCATTGTTTGGTGTGCGCAGCTATCCCACGGTAGTTTTCTGCCCGATGGAAGGCGGTCCACGCATTGCTCAGGGCTACCACGCACTCGACTACTGGCAAGAGGCTATCAAGCAAATCCTTGGGGTAGAATAATGTCGGATAAGCCGAAGTAATGTCATCCGATGGGTGAGGTAACGCACGCTTTGCGTGGGTGATGGCTACTACGCAGCAGTAACCTCGGCAAAGCCGACGCAACCCGCGTATAGCACACTCCACCCGCCAACGGCGCACAACCTCTTGCATAGCAAGACACAACCTCACAAAGTGACACAACCTCGCCGAAAGGCGACTCATTTATAAAAACACATGCAAGTCGAACTCATCCTCCTCGTCCTTTCGCTCCTCTTTTTTGCGAGCATTTTTACCGATAAAATCGGCTATAAATTCGGTGTACCTGCCCTGTTGCTCTTCTTAGCAGTGGGTATGTTGTTCGGTCCTGATGGTATCGGACGCCTCATCAACGACGACGGAGTGGGCTATATGCTGAATGTGGGCTCTGCCCAAGCTATTGGCACCATCGCGCTGTGTATTATCCTTTTCTCGGGTGGTTTGGACACCAAACTTTCGGATATCCGCCCTGTGATGGTGCCTGGTCTGACTTTAGCGACTATCGGTGTGCTAATCACCATGCTCGTGACGGGTGTGATTACCTACTATGTTTTCGATTGGCTACATTCATTGGCCAGTGTGAGTATGGCTGTGGCCATGCTAATGGCGTCCACGATGTCCTCCACTGACTCTGCTTCGGTATTCTCTATTCTTCGTACCAACAAAATAGGAATTAAGCACAACCTTCGTCCGTTGCTGGAGTTGGAGTCGGGTGCCAATGACCCAATGGCGTATGTGCTGACTACCACGATGATTGGTATCGTCACGGCTACCAGCAATCAAGTGACCGCCTTATCCGTCATACAAGACGTCGTTATTCAGCTGATTATGGGTGCAGTACTCGGATTTATCTTTGGTAAAGGTATTGTGAGTATCATGCGCAAGGCGGACCTTGGCAACGAGTCGCTGTATCCTCTTATGGTGCTTACGGCATGTATCTTTATTTTCAGTATCACCTATTTCCTCAAGGGTAATACCTATTTGGCAGTGTATATCGGTGGTCTGGTGATTGGTAATAGCAAGTTCACTCGCAAGCGTCAAACGCGCAGTTTCTTCGATGGACTGACATGGCTGAGCCAATTGGTTATTTTCCTTGTCTTGGGTTTGATGGTGCGTCCGCATGAGTTATTCCGATTAGAGGTCTTGCTGCCATGTCTGATTATCAGTATTGTGATGATTTTCATCTCACGCCCTATAGCGGTATTCCTTTGTATGTGGCCCTTCAAGCAGTACAAGCGCAACGATAAGATGCTGCTCAGTTGGGTAGGATTGAAGGGTGCTGTGCCTATCATCTTCGCCATCATGTGCGAGGCAAATAATGTGCCGCACGCAGACCTTATCTTCAATATCGTCTTCCTATGCACTATCGTTTCGCTCATCGCGCAAGGTACAACCTTGTCGGTGATAGCAAAGAAACTCCAACTGGCTACTCCACCTCTGGAACTCAAGAAACTCATCCACTTTGATATCGATCTGCCAGAGGAGGTAGAATCTTCTGCCACAGAGATTGAGGTGAAAGAGGAAATGCTCGTTCATGGCCATTTGCTCAAAAACCTCATTTTCCCAGATAAGACCTTGGTGATCATGGTGCGCCGTGGCGAAGACTTCTTTGTGCCAACGGGCCATTCCGAATTGGAAGTGGGCGACCAGTTGTTGGTGATTACCGACAACGATGCTATGCTTGCTGCGCAATATCTTGAAGAAACCAATGAGGAGGAGAGCAAACACTGGGGCACGCAACTCATCAACAACACGTGGGACTTCGCCAAGCAGAAATGGCAACAACTCGTGGCTGGCAAGCGCAAAGGCTCTTAGTTTCCATTTTCACCTTTCCGTTTTTCCTTACGCATCTATATAGTCAATGCCACATGCTCGAAAAAAAAGTGCAAACCCACGAATTGGATTTGCACTTTCTTCGGCGTTCACATG
>CALZHO010000180.1 GCA_945787425.1 uncultured Bacteroidales bacterium | reverse complement strand
GGGAAAAGAGATGTCTTGATAATTAGTTATTGATGAGTCCGTAATGAGTCGGTAGTTTGTTGATTGCAAACAACTCCAATCAGCAAGGGACACAATAGTCTGCACTTGTGGCATAGACTGCCCCTGCAATTCTGCCCAAATATCCTCATCCGTGAACAACGCTTTCGCATCCGAGAAGTGCACCAATGCCGCTATTTGTTCTGGCATTAGAGAGTGCATAATTGTTACGGAAACCCCTTGCATCTTAGCAATCGCCAAATAGGCAATCACCCAATGGGCAGAGTTTGCCCCACATATAGCGATATGGTCGCCCTTTTGCAGACCGAGCAAGGTGAGCATATCCGCCAAACGGCAAAGTTCAGCGTACATCTCACCGTAGGTATAATGATTGCCACAGGTGGTATCTTGGGCGGTGCCGTCCTTGGTGAGATTGAAGTCCGTGAGCGCCGGAGCGTCCCAGTTGGTGCGGATGGTTTCCGATAAGATGGAAAGGTAATTAGTTGTCATCAGTAGTATTACGTTTATTGTTTGTACCCAACAAATGAATAATATCTTTTACGATCAATCTATCTATTAAATGATTTTCGTAAAGTATATCATAAAGAGAA
This sequence comes from uncultured Bacteroidales bacterium, assembly GCA_945787425.1. Classification (GTDB taxonomy): domain Bacteria; phylum Bacteroidota; class Bacteroidia; order Bacteroidales; family Paludibacteraceae; genus Colicola. Next base: position 2,696 of record CALZHO010000180.1, on the reverse strand, counting down.
TATCTATCTGCAAATTGCTTTGATAATCCATAATTTTTAACTTTTATATCGCTTGTGCCATAGTAACTTGCTATAAGTTGCCCCCATCCTCCGTTTATGATTCCATCTTCTAATGTTACTACCAACTTATGGTTTTCCTTTATTTTTTCCAAGGTAACGGAATCTACATCCGATGCAAAGCGAGGATTAATAAGGGTTAGTTGCTTTCCTGTTTTTTTATGATATAACCTAATAATGTCTTCTCCTAATTGAAACATTGCTCCTAATGCGATTATTGCCACCTCTTCTCCTTGATTAACAATTTCATATTCGAGCATATCAAAATTTATATTTATGGAGCGCTTAGCATGATATACACCATTACTTGGAATTCTTATTGCAATCGGATGTTTGGTCTCGGAAAGTCCATATTGTAACATCATCATATACTCTTCGTAACATGATGGAACTAAATATAATAGATTAGGGATATGAGCCAACTCCTGAATATCGAAATGACCTATATGCGTCTTATCATTTAGCCCATAGACTCCGCTATTCCAAACTAATAGCAACACTGGATTATTATTGATACATAAATCTTGTAATAATTGGTCAAAGGAACGTTGCAGGAAAGTCGCCAATACGGAGAAAACAGGTTTACACCCCTGCTTTGCTATTGCAGATGCCATTGCTACTGCATGCTCTTCCGCGATGCCAACATCCTGAAAATTCATACCCATTTTTTCTCTCTCCTGCAATGAAAATCCCATAGATACAGGCAAGAGAGCTGGCGTCGCAGCTGCTATATAGACCAAATCTTTTTTAACTGCAAGTTCTTTTCGCAACACATTTCGTGTTATTTCCGCATAATATTCTTCTTTTATTATATCTTCTAAAGCAGGACTATAATAATGCCATTTTTCTGGATCTGTTTCTGCCGCCCCATATCCTTTTCCTTTTGTTGTGTGAACATGAATAACAACAGGGTGATCTATATCTTTTATTTTTTGAAAAATTTCTATTAAAGGAGCTATTTTATTGCCTTCTGGTACATAATAATAATCAAAGCCCATTGCGCGAAAAAAGTTACATTCTGCTTCTCCATTTGTTGAGCGCAATAACTTCAGATTCTCATATATACCACCATGATTTTCTGCTATTGAGAATTCGTTATCATTAATAATAACAATGCAATTTGATTTTATTTCTCCTCCTATAAAGTTTAACCCCTCCAGAGCTTGCCCACCCCCCAAAGAACCATCTCCTATTATAGCAATAATATTTTCATTTTCGTGCTTTAATTCTCTACCTATTACTAAACCAGAAACCAGACTTAAAGATGTGGAGGTGTGCCCTATTTCAAATAAATCGTGTTCGCTCTCATCGGGATTCATATAACCTGCTACAGAATCATAATATTCGGGGAAAATAAATCCTTTACAACGCCCTGTCAATAATTTATGTGTATAACATTGATGGGAACAATCGAAAACAATTTTATCATGAGGCGAGTTGAACACATAATGCAATGCAATTGTAAGTTCTACAACACTAAGATTAGAAGCAACATGCCCACCATATGCAATCGATCGGTGAAGAATTGCTTGCCTAATTTCATCTGAAAGAATTTGCAACTGCTCTATTGAAAAATTTTTTATATCAGATGGCTTCTGTATTTTATCCAAATAGGTCATTTGTTGAAAAAGGAGGAATATAGTAATTTACTTTTTCATCAACTATTTTTCTCGATATAGTCGTAGAGATCCTGGAGGGTGACGAGGGTTTTGATGGCTCCGCGATCAGGTTGGAAGCCGAAGGTACGCTTAATGAAAATGGAGGTCTCTACGGCATCAAGGGAAGTCATACCGAGGTCGCGTTTGAGTTCCGCTTCGGGAGCGATGGCAGACGGATCATACTCCAGACGATCTGTCATAAAAGTGTTTACCTTTTCTTGAATTTCTTGTTGTGTCATAATTATATAAGATGTTAGATTATATTGTTAGAGGTTAGATTTTGCGGAAGATCAATACACTATTGGTGCCACCCATGCCAGATGAGTTGGAGAGGACGGTATTAATCGACGTGTTCATCGTCTCGCGGACAATATTGAGATCTTTGGCTTCATCAATGACGATTTCCAAATTGGTATTGGGAGCAACAAAGTTATTTTGCATCATCAATATCGAATAAACCGCCTCACTGGCACCAGCCATCCAGTTTTCATGACCTGTCATAGACTTGGTGGAAGAAACGAAAGGCATTTTCGTTCCACTAAACAATCGTGTCAAGGCTTTTGCTTCTTCTATATCTCCCACGGGGGTGGATGTACCATGTGCATTGACATAATCTATATCAGCAGGTCGTAAATCGGCATCTGCCAAAGCTCGTTGCATAGCAATATATTCTGCTTCGGCAGAAGGCATAGAAATGTCCTCTGTACCATTGGATGAAAAACCATATCCACATACTTCGGCAATAATCGTTGCTCCACGTGCCACAGCATGTTCGTACTCCTCTAATACCAATGCCGCTGCCCCTCCAGAGGGTATCATACCATCACGATCTCTATCAAATGGTCGAGAAGAACTTATCGGTTTATCATTGCAAAGTGAGATTGCCTCTATCGCATCAGTAGCAACACTACTTCTCATATCCATCGTACATGAACCACCTACTAAAATCGTATCTTGCAGCCCTTGACGGATATACATAGT
>CALZHO010000179.1 GCA_945787425.1 uncultured Bacteroidales bacterium | reverse complement strand
TATTTCTTATTATTTACCAAATCTTTGATACCAGCGAGGTCGAAGCCGAGTGTAAAACGCATGGTACCGTTCAATGGGTTGGTTGGTGCAGTTGCAAGGCAGTATGCAAAATCCAATGAGAAGATACTGAGTTTGAAACCAGCACCTAATGTTACATAACGACGGTTACCCTTCCAGAAGTTTTCGTGACTATAACCTACGCGACCAAAGAATTGGCGGTTGTAGCTATACTCCAAACCAATAGCCCATTGAATCTCTTGCAACTCTTCCATTGCAGGAGAGATATACTTGTCGGTCTGATCGTTATAATAACCAGGTGCATCGCAGAATGACATCCACCAGCCATTAGGCGAAGAGACCTCATCGTACCACTCCTTGCGTTGTTGTGCATCCTTGAGAGGTTCGCCATTGGCATCCACAGCGAATTTGGATTGAGAGGTTGGTACCAACATCTTGTTCGCCTCAGCCGAGATCATCAATCGGTTGTAATCATCGAATGGCAACTCATAGCTTACACCCAAACGCATGTTCGCTGGTATGAAATGTTGTGTATCGCCCTCATCATAGGTCATTTTTCCACCTAAGTTACTGAGATTGAAGCCCAATGCGAAATAGCTCTCGCCCATAGGTGTAGCGATAGGTTGACGATAGTAGAGCGAGAGGTCAGCTGCGAAGGTCCAAGCTGGGTAGTTTTCAATGGAGACACCATCCGTAGTCGTATTGCTGCCATTATTCATATCGCTATACATAAAGCGCAGCGCCACTGCCATACTGAGGTACTCGTGTAACTTACGCGAATATGCCACATCTAATGCCCACTCATTAGGGCGTGCAGTACCTAAAATGCTCTCGCCATCATCAATCAGACTGACTTCACCCATAGAGAAATAGCGGAAACTACCAGAGATAGTACCTGCCATATCGCCCATATTGTAGTAACCTGCGATATAAGCCAAGTCGATATCACCCACCAGATTTCTCAACCATGGTGTATAGTTGGCGGTGAGACCACCCTTGCTCTGCATGAAGGCATATTTAGATGGGTTCCAGTGTTGTGAATTGAGGTCTGGATTAGTAGCAGCACCTATATCACCCATACCCGCAGCATGAGCATCAGGAGCAATAGTGAGGGATGGCATAGCAGGCACCACTGGGTTGGTTGCCATCACAGACATTGTCAGACCAACGAGGATCATCATTGATAAAAGAATTTTCTTCATTGTTGTAATTGTTTATAATTTTTTAGTTAATAATCTTGTTATAGCCAATTGCAAAAACCATTGCCAATGGCCTCATACGTAATTGCTTTCTAAATATGCTTCATAGGCGTTATTTGCTGATTATGATTTTACCCGTCTTGGAGACGAACTCCGAGTTGAGGGTTTTGATTTTCACTTGATATATATACATGCCCGCCAAGATATTCATTTGGCTCAAATCCCACTGAATACCATTGGCACCTGTTTGTGCAAACTCTGTAATGAGTTGTCCGCTGAGATTATATACGCGTATTTCTGTCATGATTACTTCATGAAGTTGATCGTAATCAATTTGGAAGTGCAGTACCCCCGACGCAGACACAGGATTAGGATATGCCAGCACTTGGTACAAGGTAGGCGCCATACCTTTCACCACATGGAAATTGAGCGTAGCTGTACTACTATTATTAAACATATCCCACGCGCGGAACGTCATACGGTGTGCTCCTTCCTCCATCTCTGGCATCTTATAGCTGACTCTGCCTCGTTGATAACTATTGTTCTCTGCTTGGAAATAATCATTCAGCACATAGGTCATCGCAGGGTCTTCGTCAATCACCATCATCAGATCGTGTCCGATACCCGAACCGACGGTGTTGATACCATTCTCATCATAGATATTCGCAAAGAAATGTGGGAACTCATAGGTCTTGTCGCCATCGGCAAACAGCGGATGATTGAGGTAGATCTCCAGTTCGGGACCTATTGTATCTACAATCTCCACGGTGCTACTACCACCTACCACAAAGTCCTCGAAGTGCCCCACTCCTTCGCCACGCGTTTCTTGGTCATATGCGTAGTATGCTATACGACCATTACCATAGTTGTAGCGAATATCCTTTGGCACCATAAAGGTGAACTCAAACTTTCCATCCACGATAGTCGTGACTCCCGAAAACAACACATTAGGATAATCATTGAACTTCAATCGTTTCTTGGCATCCTCATTGATCTCATCGTTGTCGTTGGTAATCATCTGTTGCATCTTATCCCATATCGTAATATCCATCGGACCATTAAACCATGTAGCCGTATCGCCCGTAGCATCAGCCACATAGCCCTGAATGGTGTGTACCGTTAGCGCACGCAAAGTATCCAGATCCGATGTGGTGCGTATCTCATAATCCGTAGGATAGTTCAGTCGCAGGGCTGGGTCAGCCAGCAGCACATACGGCATCTTGTTCGTATCCGCATACAGATTAGGCATATTCTTAGCGCTACTAACCGCTTCGCCCAATGTCATATTGTAGGAGAAGGCATCTTTGTGTCCGAACAAAGTGTCACAGAGATTGGTATTCAGTATCTCATTCTGTTTGGCATACACTGTTCGGCATGCCGACAACACGCCTATTGCGCCGCCATATGGATTCAGCACAGCTTCCTCTCCCGCTGAAGGCACGCCTCCATCATAGTGCGAGAAACTACAGGTGGCCAAGAACCAGAAGCCCTGATTCGTGTTGGACATGTTGCGAATGTCATTTGTACTCATGAACATCTCATTCGTGATATTATTATAGCCACCATGCCCCGAATAGTTCATAAACAACACGCCGTTGGTCAGTAGATTATCAAACTGATTCTTCGCCAATGGATACCTTTCTCCCGCAGCGTTCACCTCCTGTATGTGGGCATCCAGATAAATCTTATTCACCACAAAATTAGGGTTCTCTTTGCGCAGCACCTCCGCACCCTTATCTGCCGTCTCAATGTGCAATCCGCTATCGCCATCATCTGCCAAGAAGCATATCTGGCTCTTCCACTTGCCCAACACCGCATTATCCATGTAGCGACAGAGTTTATCTACCACCTGATTGGCTTGCTCCAATGTACGAACAGGCAATCGACCCACTCCCAGATCCATACGTGCTTTGGTCTCATTGAAGTTGCCCTTGGTATCGATACCCGCATTATCTGCCATAAAACCACAGTAGTCATCCGTGCCATAGGCCTTCGTCTCTTCGGTGGAGTTTTTCGCCTCATACACCAGCAGTTGTGGCACACCCGACTTCTCACCCAGCACACATAGCAAAGAGGATTCCTGATAG
>CALZHO010000178.1 GCA_945787425.1 uncultured Bacteroidales bacterium | reverse complement strand
GAGTTTTTATACAAATCACACCAATAAATCATCATTTCACAAACTATAACTTGCATATCTGCAAATTTTTCCGTACCTTTGCAGCATAAATTCAGTTAATGTTATGGGACAAAGCGAAGCAATAAAACTTTTTGAGGAGAAAAAGGTTAGAACTATCTGGGATGATGTGCAAGAGAAATGGTATTTCTCTGTAGTGGATGTTGTTGCTATCTTAACAGATAGTGCTACACCTCGTAATTATTGGAAAGTACTAAAAAACAGATTAAAAAAAGAGGGTAATGAGTCGGTTACAAATTGTAACCAACTGAAATTATTGTCATCAGATGGGAAGAGATACCTTACCGATGTGGCAGACCAAGAGCAACTGTTCCGTATCATCCAATCCATCCCTTCGCCCAAAGCAGAACCTTTCAAACAATGGATGGCAATGGTGGCTGCGCAACGGTTGGATCAAATGCAAGACCCAGAACTTTCTATAGAGCAAGCTATATTAGACTATAAGCGTCTAGGGTATTCTGATGCTTGGATCAACCAACGTATCAAGTCTATTGAAGTGCGAAAGGAATTAACAGATGAGTGGCAAAGAACAGGAGTAAATGTGGGTCTGGAATACGCTTCTTTGACTGACATTATCACCAAAGAATGGAGCGGAATGACCACCAAGCAGTACAAACATCTAAAAGGACTAAAGAAAGAAAACCTACGAGATAACATGACTAACCTTGAGATAGCGTTGAATACTTTGGCAGAAGCTTCGGCAACAGAACTGTCAAAACAACGCAATCCAAAGGGATTTAGACAACAAACGCATGTCGCAAAAGATGGTGGTAGTGTAGCCAAAGCTGCTCGTAAACAATTGGAAAGACAATTAGGAAGAACAATCATATCAAGCGAAAAAGCTAGCGATTATATTCTTCCGATAGAGTCTAAAAAGGAGTAACACTTGATTACATAACGGAAAAATTGCCAAAATCTTGCACAACTCAAAACTTTTCACTACCTTTGCAGTCTAATTAACAGCAATAAAAAACTATGCGTATACACTTCATCGCAATCGGCGGCGCAGCTATGCACAACTTGGCTATGGCGGTGGCTACCAAAGCAGGATATATCGTGACGGGGTCAGATGACGAAATCTTCGACCCTGCACGAACTCACCTTCTGGAGGCAGGTCTCCTGCCCAAAGAGATGGGATGGCATCCCGAGAATATCACCTCTGATATTGATGCTATTATTTTAGGTATGCACGCGCGTGAGGACAACCCTGAGTTGGTGCGCGCACGCGAGTTGGGGATTAAGATCTATTCTTTCCCAGAGTACCTATACGAACAAACCAAAGACAAGATTCGTATCGTAGTTGGCGGTAGCCACGGTAAGACCAGCACCACCTCTATGATTCTCTATGTGCTTCAGCACCTCGGTATTGAAGCCGACTATATGGTGGGCGCACAGATTGAGGGCTTCGAGCGTATGGTGCGCCTCTCTGACACGGCTAAGTACGCAGTCTTTGAGGGCGACGAATACCTAACTTCGCCCCTTGACCTGCGCTCTAAATTCCTCTGGTATCACCCCCATGTGGCGATACTGACAGGTATAGCATGGGACCATATCAACGTGTTCCCAACCTTCCCCGAATATGTAGATACTTTCCGCAAATTTGTTGATGGAATCGAAGAAAACGGTACATTCATCTACTACAAACACGACTCTAACTTGTGCGAGATAGCCTCTCACGCACGACCAGATATCAAACAACTTTCATACGAAGCATACCACGGAAATGTGGATATGAAAATCTTTGGTAAGCACAATATGGAAAATTTGCAAGCAGCTGCTTTTGCTTGCCAGCAGATTGGCGTATCGTTGGATGACTTCTACCGCGAGATTTCGACCTTTACGGGAGCGAGCAACCGCCTCGAACTGATTGATGAAATCGGTACAAATGTAGCATACAAGGACTTCGCTCACTCTCCAAGTAAACTCCGTGCCACGGTTAATGCAGTACGTGAACGTTACCCCGAAAAGCAACTGGTGGCAGCCATGGAGTTGCACACTTTCTCCAGTTTGATGGCAAACTTCTTGCCTCAGTACGAGGGCTGTATGGAGAATGCGGATGTGGCATTGGTATATTTCAATCCGAAAGTGATTGAGCACAAAAAACTCACACCTATCACCGCCGACGCTGTCCGTGATGCGTTTGGCACGAAAAATGTAGAGGTGTTCACGGATAGCCAAATGCTGCAACAACGCCTTCGTTCCATTCGGTACGAAAACACCGCACTTTTGATGATGACTTCGGGCACTTTCGATGGCATCAACATCCCCGAATTTGCCCGCGAACTGATAAGTAACGACACCACACCACGCTAAACAATTCTACACCATACTAAACAATTCTACACAATACCCCTTATGGACAAACAAACTCAACGTGACTACCTTTATATGCGCATGGCGCGCACATGGTCAGAAAATAGCTATTGCATTCGCCGCAAAGTGGGTGCCATATTAGTCAAGGACCAAATGATCATCTCTGATGGCTACAACGGTACACCCAGTGGCTTTGAGAATGTGTGTGAGGATGAGAATAATGTGTCTAAGCCCTACGTTTTGCACGCAGAAGCCAATGCCCTGACCAAAGTGGCACGCAGCAATAATAGCAGCGAAGGGGCAACTCTCTATGTGACCGCTTCGCCATGTATGGAATGTGCGAAACTCATCATCCAATCGGGTATCAAGCGCGTAGTCTATGGCGAGAAGTACCGCATCATGGATGGTGTAGAGTTGCTAGAGCGCGCAGGAGTGAAAGTAGAATTTTTGCCTGACCAAGAATAACGTAAAACCAACAACGCGAACGGAGTGAGCCATTAACGCTTTAGCCATCAACGCGAGTGGAATGAGCCAACAACGTGAGCATAGCGAACAAAAAAGAACTATGAAAAAGTATTTATTCCCAACCCTGACCGTTGCCTGTCTGTTGATAGGTTTCCTTATCGGAAATGCTGTTTCCAATAAGGTGAATGCGCAACGCTTCTTTATTCAAAACGGTCAACTCTTTCAACAACCCGAGTCAAAAGTAGATCAATTGCTTCAGTTGATGAATCAGGCCTATGTCGATGAAATCGATGTAGATAGTATTACTGAAGATGTCATGCAGGAGCTTGTCAAGCGCCTTGACCCACACTCTGCCTATATCCCTAAAGAGGATTTGGAGATGGTGAATTCCGAACTTTCTGCATCTTTCTCTGGCATTGGTGTGCAGTTCTCTATTCAAAACGACACCGTACAAGTGGTGGCAGTCATAT
>CALZHO010000177.1 GCA_945787425.1 uncultured Bacteroidales bacterium | reverse complement strand
AGCAAAGCCAACTTCATCGAAATGCAGTTTCTCTCCATGACGACTAACCCACCCTACTTGACGCGCTGGATTACCTACCATCAGTGCAAAAGCAGGTACATCTTTTGTCACCACCGAACCAGCACCAATCAAGCAGTATTCTCCGAGCGAATTGCCACATACAATGGTGGCATTAGCGCCTACAGAAGCACCGCGACCAATCAAGGTATCCTTATACTCATCCTTGCGCGAGACAGCCGAACGAGGATTAATAACATTCGTAAACACCATGCTGGGGCCCAAAAACACATCGTCGCCGCAACGAACACCCGTATAGATGGACACATTGTTTTGCACCTTGCAGTTACGTCCCAACACCACACTTGGCGATACCACGACATTTTGGCCAATATTACAATCCTCACCTATCTGGCAACCCGACATAATGTGCGAAAAATGCCAAATCTTGGTACCTTTGCCAATTACACAATTGTCATCCACATACGATGATTCATGAACAAAAACTCCATCCATAATTAAAAGAATGCTTTGAATATATCATTACCATTTGCGAATATGAGCAGGGCGAGAAGAAGCCAGAAACCAATAGTGTTGGCAACCTCCAAAAACTTATCGCTGGGTTTCTTGCCTGTGATAATCTCCCACAAGAGGAACAATATATACCCACCATCCAACGCTGGAATAGGTAGGAAGTTCATAAACGCCAATACCAAACTCAAGAAAGCAGTCATGTGCCAGAACGAATGCCAATTCCATACTGACTCAAACATATTGCTAATAGCACCAAAACCACCCACTGACTGCGCACCTTCCTTAGTAAACACCAATCGGAACTGCTTGACATACATTACCAGCATATCCCAACCATACTTGATACCAGCAGGAATCGCCTCAAAGAAGGTATAATCCGTATGCTCAGGGGTATAAAACGCCGCTAACCCTTTGATATACACACCTATCATAGCTTGATCACCGATGAACAAGCGCGTATGCATCAGTTCGCCTGAACGATAGAAATCCAATGTGACACTGTCGCATGGATACTTCAGCAGTTCATTATCAATCTGCACACGGCAGAGACCCATCTGACCATTCACACCAACAATGCTATCCCCTTTCTGAATGCCACCGAACAATGCCGCACCGCCTGGCAGGATAGAATCCACCACCATTGGCATGAAGTAAGACACCAACAAGTAGTTACGCTTTATGTAGCTCTTGTCCGCACGCGCCTTCTCACGCTCCACGCGGTCAAAATCATTTTGCAACGCCAAATAGCGTTTGCCCAAATCCTCCGACATAGTCAATACCATCGTATCTGCACCTCGCTGTACAACTACATCGCGCTTACCTTCTAAAATAATCCACTGCACTACATCAGATAGTTCTTTCGGTTCTTCACCGTTAATAGTCAATATCTTATCTTGTTGTTGAAAACCCTCGCCAACCATGATATCACTATAGTACAAACCCGTATTGATTTGGCTGAGCGGTAATTGGTCTTGCCCCCAAGTAAAAAGCACCATACCAAAGATGAGCAACGCGCCCACGAAGTTTACCAATATACCGCCAATGATGATGCATAGGCGTTGCCATACATTCTTGCTACGAAACTCCCATGGTTGTGGTTCGGTTGGAAGATCCGTAGCAGACTTCGTCTCATCCACCATACCTGCGATAGCGCAATAACCACCAAAAGGCACCCAACCCAATCCCCACTCCGTATTATCGGGGTAATGACGCCAATCGTCCTCAGGCAATGCTGCCAATTCCTCTTCTGTCATAGGACGATAGAGCGTCTTGCCCTTCTCGTCTTTCTTCTCGTTGCCCATTGCATCCAGTATAGGCACTGCCGTTGGCTCCACATTAGGAGCAAAGAACTTCACCTGCCATTTGCCGTTAATCTTCTTAGCACGGATGAGGGAGAATTTAGGATTAAAAAACATATAGAATTTCTCCACACGTACCTTAAATATACGCGCAAAGCAAAAATGCCCCAACTCGTGAATTACCACGAGGATACTAAGGGCTAATATGAGTTGTAACCACTGCATAATTGTGTTTAGAGTTGTTTAGAATTGTGTAGAATTGTAGTTGCTATATTGCGGGCTTCGGCATCGGTCTGCACATAGTCCTCGTATGTTGGCTCGACTACAAAAGTGGTCTTTGCCATCGTTTCTGCTATCACATCCGACATCTGCATGAACCCGCATTTACCTTCGCGAAAAGCCAAATTTACCACCTCATTGGCAGCATTCAGTATGCATGGCATATTGCCACCTTTGTCTATTGCCTCGTATGCCAATTTGAGATTAGGGAAGCGCTGCATATCGGGTTCTTCAAAAGTCAGTTGCTTGGTCGCGAACAAATCCAATCGTGTCACATCACTCTGCCAACGTTCGGGATAAGTCAGCGCATATTGTATCGGCATACGCATATCTGGCGTACCGAGTTGCGCTTTCACGCTTCCGTCCACAAACTGCACTGCTGAATGTACCACCGACTGAGGATGCACCAGCACCTGTATTTTCTCCACAGGTATATCAAACAGCCAACGTGCCTCTATCACCTCAAAGCCCTTGTTCATCATGCTGGCAGAGTCAATCGTAATCTTCGCGCCCATTTCCCAATTGGGGTGTTGAAGCGCTTGAGCGGCTGTCACACGCTGCATCTGTTCATAAGTCATGGTGCGAAAAGGTCCACCGCTGGCAGTAAGCAACAGTTTTTCAATGCTATCACGCGACTCACCCACCAGACTCTGGAAGATGGCAGAGTGCTCACTATCTACTGGCAGAATCGGCACCTGATAATGCTGCGCCAATCGACAGATAATTTCACCCGCTACGACCAAAGTCTCTTTATTAGCCAAAGCGATTGTTTTCTTTGCACGTATGGCTTCCATCGTTGGACGCAGACCCGCATAGCCCACCATGGCAGCCACCACCACATCTATATCAGGCATAGTCACCATCTGAGCAATAGCATCCTTGCCAGCCATCACTTTTATAGGTAGATCACTGAGCGCATCACGCAGACGCGTATAGTAATGCTCATCCGCGATGCACACCACTACTGGATTAAACTCCAACGCCTGCTGAATCAGCAGATCCACACTGCGATGAGCCGACAAGGCATACACCGAAAACTCGTTCGGATACCGACGCACCACATCCAGTGTTTGCGTTCCTATACTGCCCGTACTACCTAATATTGCTATTTGTTTCATCTTTCCTTTCGCCTAATCAAAATGCTATTACTTCTTGTGGGTTTATCGCTTTGCCGTCTTGCCATAGCTCAAACCATAGAGGC
>CALZHO010000176.1 GCA_945787425.1 uncultured Bacteroidales bacterium | reverse complement strand
CTTTCATGGTTGCTTATCACTACTATCTATAGACGTTGCTTCGGATAATACGACATATTGCTCTATTGATGGCATTCTATTCTCAAAAGACCGAAAAACACTTATTTGCTATCCCAATGGAAAAGAAGGTGCATACACAATTCCAGACCACGTAACAGTTATTAATAGTGCAGCGTTTATGTTCTGTTCCCAATTAACATCAATTACCATCCCTAATAGTATTACACGTATAAGTGAGCACGCGTTTTACCAATGTGTCGCATTGACTTCTGTTACTCTACCAAACCATCTCACGCATATTGAACGATGGGCATTTGCAGATTGCATAGAATTACAATCCATAGTTATTCCTGAAAGCGTTACATCAATTGAGAAACATGCATTTGGTCACTGCGAAAAACTTACCTCGGTATATATTCCAGCAGGAGTTACTTTTCTTGGTACGGAAGAAGGAGATGCTAATGGAACAGCATTCTGCGCCTGCCATAGTATGACCTCAATAAATGTATCATCAGAAAATCCCAACTACTGCTCTATTGATGGTGTGCTATTTAGCAAAGATCGAAAAACGCTGTATCAATTCCCCTGTGGAAGAAAAGGCACATATGTAATCCCCTACGGCACGAATACGATCAGCAGTTATGCTTTGTATGAAAGTGATAGTCTTAAAGCCATCACCATCCCTTCCACCGTCACGCGTGTGGAGTCCACGTCTATGGGCTATTGCAACACGTTGGATTCCGTTACTTGCTATGCAGTTACTCCGCCTGCTACAGGATCGATAGAATATGTTGGGACTAACATTTTTTTAGGTAGTCCGAATGTAAAATTGTATGTTCCAGAACAAAGTGTCGAAGCATATACAAGTGCCTACTCATGGAGAGAGGCAACAGCCATTTTGCCCATTAGTGCCAACGATGTGGAGGTTACGGAAATAACGCTTACACCGGGTACCAATTCGGTAGATGTGGTGTGGCCTGCAATCACAGGTGCTGATAGCTATGAATTAGTGATTCGTGACGAGAATGGCAATACGATATGCACACTCATTTTTGATGCTGATGGTAGATTGCGTACTATTGCCTTTGGTGCACCAAGTAGGAACGGCGTTCATCAAACTGCCCAACAGAATGGTTTCTACTTCACAGTAACTGGTTTGTCAAGCGGAACGACATATTCCTATACGATGACTGCCAAAGACAGTGATGATAACATCTTGGATACAAGAAGTGGTTCTTTCACCACTCAAACAACAACTGGTATTGAGGAAGTAGAAAGTCAAATCCGCAGAGCAAAAATTCTCCGTGACGGTCAAATCTTCATCCTCCGCGGAGATAAGACCTACACGATTACTGGCGCAGAGGTTAAGTAATCTGTCTTCTCAATAACACATCAGACTATCCCCTCAATAACGCACAAGCGTCACGCCAAACAGCGTGACGCTTACTATATACGATATATGCCTAACTACCAACTCGCACCATATAGATGTACGGTGTAAAGGCTGGAATAAAAACAAAGAGAGCCTAAGTTGTTACTTAGATTCTCTGAGATTCGTCTTGGGGGTTCTTTCTTTGTATAGCATGTCCGGCGATGCAAGCGGTAAGCCGCCCCCATCCTATAAAGAAATTTTGCGGAGCAAAGACAAAGACGTGAGGTTTACCGAACTCCTTATTGGGGGAATGAAAAAAATCGTTCGGTTGCTTGGAAAAAGTGCAGAAATTTGATAAATTTTAGAATCTCTGCATCATTTTTCTTTGGATGTCAAGAACTATAACATTCCTCATCTCGTCTTGATCCATATCATCAGGGAATGTCCATGTCAATTGAAAAGATGGAACAACAGGATTGTTCTTTACTTCGTATTGAATGATAACTTTGTTACCTGTAGATTGTTGGATATGGAAAAGCGTTGTACCTCCATAGTTAGATACACCTGCTTTAATATAAGTACGTGTTTCCGCAAATATCTTACTATCTTTATGCCCACTGAGGATATTATTCAAAAGTTTTGCATATTTAACCCTCATTCCACCGCTATTATTTATACTACCAATTACCTGTCCCGATGTAGAACCTAACTTGAATGCGATGACAACAACTACCGCAATTACGATTATTATAACCCAGATCATAGTATTAAATACAATATGCTATCATTATTGAAGAAACTAATAACACCAACATAGATGTCAAGCATCCGTTTCCTTCAATTTTGTCATAATATGTTGATAATTGCGACTTTATTTTTTCTGGAGCAACTTGTGCTCTATATTGTGGCGATAGGCGCATCTTTAATATTATTCTCATTGATTCGGTTAGATGTTTCAAATTTTTATTAATCTCTTGCTCTGTTGGTTGCAAATGATATCTTTTAGAAAATATATTTAACCATACTTTTGCATAATCATCACCGTTTTCATTTGCTAACTGTTCGTCTGTAAAGTGTGCGTACAGACCTACAAGCAAGTAATGTAATTGAAAATATTCATTAATCAAAGTCAAAATATACTTTTCTGGAGGTAAGAGTTGAATTTTAGCGACTAATTGTTTATTTTTATCATCTGAATCTAAATCTTCTTTAATTTTATCTTGTGCATATTCTATTAGGATATCATGACAAACCTTTGCAGCATTTATTTCTCTTTCTGCGCCATCAGCTGTTAGATAGATTGATGGATAGTTAATAAGAGAATAGCCCAATTGAAGTTCTATTACTCTCTCATAAATTGTAGCATCACTAATCCAAGATTCAAAAATCTCTTGAAGTTGAACAAATGAATGAATATCACTCAATTTGTTTACGAAATCCATATCCATTAGTTTCAAATCATTTTTTTACCCCACTCAGTACCAAAAAAGGGCGACAATAATTTAAAGCGTGGTACTGATATACCACTTTTTCTTATGGAGGCTGTGAGAAATGCCTTGAACTGAAAAAGAGTGACCAGCCCACGCTATCGCGCGAACCGATATACTGTCCTTGCAGTCCGTTTAGGATGTTTCTCACATTTCCATAAGCAAGTTGAGCATAACGCTTCGTTATTCTATAATATGTTACCGCGCAACGCTTTGCGCTTGTCCTTGCAAATTTAACGTCGTGCAAGCGACTATGGTTATTTCTCTTTACGTTCTTCCTCTATTACCAAATCAATAACAGAGCCTATTTTTTTATTTACATTTATAGTTTTTACTTTTTCATAAAACATATGTTCAGAAGCGCAATCTCTGTAAATTTGACCAATAATTTTCCTCATACAATTCGTTGTTATGTATAACATGTTCTGCATATCTATTTCTACAGAATCGTGTTTTAA
>CALZHO010000175.1 GCA_945787425.1 uncultured Bacteroidales bacterium | reverse complement strand
AACACGAGAAAATACGTGTTTCTGATATTTGGGGATTCTGGGATTATATAATAGTCCCAAAATTTTAGACAACTTGCAAGATTGAAAAATTTTTTGTAATTTTGCAGTCAAATTCTAAAAGTTATGGGTAGACCAAGTAAATTTGATCCGGCTTTTAAGGCCAAAGTAGCAGTAGAAGCCCTTCAAGAGAAGGAGCCATTAGCGGTACTTGCAAAGAAGTACAAAGTAGCTCCCTCCGTGATTACGAGTTGGAAAGAAGAATTGCTTCATAACTCGTCCAAAGCCTTCGAATCGGATGCGGCAGACAAGCGCGAAGTAAAGCAGTTAAAACAGCAAAACGAGCGTCTAATGCGCAAGGTTGGGCAACTAACACTGGAATGCGATTTTTTTGCACAAGCCTGCGAGGATGCCGGACTCAAAGTGAGATAGTCGAGTTGGAACAACAGCGCCCCGCAGGCATTAGTCGAAAACGATTCTGTGAACGGATGCAAATCAACCGAAGCAGCCTCTATTACGAGAAACGCGGTGAGAGTGCTGAAAACCTGGAGCTGATGAAAGTCATGGACGCTCATTACACGGAGCATCCTACGACCGGCAAGAAGGGATTTACCGACTATCTGAACGCCAACGGCTATCATGTTAATATCAAGAGAGTCAAGCGTTTAATGAGCATCATGGGTCTCGAAGCTATCTATCCCAAGAAGTGTCTTAGTAGAGGTGGAGTAGCGAAATACATACATCCTTATTTATTAAGGAATATGGCTATTACGAGGCGCAATCAAGTATGGAGCACGGACATCTCTTATGTCCCGTTGGAGAACGGATTTATGTACCTCTACGCGATAATAGATGTCTATAGCAGATATGTGTTAGGATGGCGTTTAAGCAACACTCTAAGCGCATCAAACTGCTACGAATTGTTGCAGGAATGCGTGGACACATACGGTGCTCCGGAGATAGTCAATACAGACCAGGGAAGGCAATATACAACTGCCGAATGGGCTAACCTTTTGAAGCAGAATAATATCCAAATATCCATGGATGGTCGAGGACGATGCAAAGACAATATATGGATAGAACGCTTCTGGAGATCCATCAAGCAAGAGTATATCTATCTCTTTCCAACAAATGATGTCAAAGAACTCAGGGAGGGGATTGACAGATGGATACGTTATTACAACTATCAGCGCCCCCATCAAGGACTCGAGGGTAGCATTCCCTCTATAGTCTATAAACTGGCTGCTTAGGCCACATATAAGTAAAAATTATTGTTTAACTGTCTAATTTTAGGGACTAACACATTAGTGTCCACTAAATTAAATTTTTGAAAGCAGTTAACATGCTTATTTATAATGTTTTAGATAGTAAAAATCCTCCGTGAGGTTATTGGCGCACTTTTTGCTGCGGATAGGTCGGATTTTAAGATTCGACTTTCGATGGGTAAATATGTATTTCGGCAGTTGGTGGACTTGTTGCCCCACCGAGTGTTCGACAGAATTGTAGAAAAATATCAAGGCAACAAGTACGTGCGTTCTTTTACATGTTGGAATCAATTGCTGGTGATGATGTTTGCACAGTTGATAGGTTGCGGTAGTTTGCGCGAGTTGATTTTGTTTTGTACCGCCCACAAAGCTAAGACAAAATGGCTTGGTTTTGGTGACATTTCTGTTTCTCGCAGCAATCTTTCTAAGGCTAATCAGCAACGAGATTATAGGATATTTGAGGAGTTTGCATATCACCTTGTCGGTATTGCTCAAAGCAAGCGAATCAATCGTATCTTTGAGTTGAAGGGCAAGTTTTATGCCTTCGATTCTACGACCATTGATCTTTGTTTGAGCATTTTCTGGTGGGCAACCTTTCGCAAGCACAAAGGAGGTGTTAAAGTACACACCTTGTTTGATGTAGTCACTCAAATACCGACATTCTTTCACATCTCTGCCGCTAATGTGCACGATGTCAAAGCAATGGACGAGATCCCTTATGAGCAAAATGCTTATTATATCTTTGACAAAGGCTATTACGATTGG
Source organism: uncultured Bacteroidales bacterium (assembly GCA_945787425.1). GTDB lineage: Bacteria > Bacteroidota > Bacteroidia > Bacteroidales > Paludibacteraceae > Colicola. The sequence goes on along the minus strand of CALZHO010000175.1, from coordinate 1,303 downwards.
TCTAGGTTGTACAATATCAGCACGTTGCAGGCATATTTTATCATCCGTGAAAAGGACAACATCCAATACGAGATTATCGAGGGTGACGAGGTGCTTGACGGAAAAGATAACATCCTGTTTGACCAGCGAATCCGCTTGACGACTTATACAGCGAAGAAGCGGTTTCCGGGTGAGCTCAGACGAATAGGTTTTTACAGCGAGGAGTACCACCGGACGTTTGTCTATCTGACCAACAACTGGGAGATTAGTGCAAAGAATGTCGCTCTGTTGTACAAGTATCGCTGGCAAGTCGAGTTGTTCTTTAAGTGGCTCAAGCAGCACTTGCAGATCAAGAGGTTTTGGGGCACAAGCGAAAATGCGGTGCGCATCCAAATCTACACTGCCATTAGCACTTATTGCTTGGTCGCTATCGCGGAGCACGACTACGGATTGGACAGAAGCATGTTTGATGTCCTGCGTGTAGTCAGCAACTCGTTGCTCGATACGATGCCTATCCGAGAATTGTTTGGCAACCTCGAAGCGGATAAAACCATATGTGATGAAACTCAACAGCAAATTGATTTCGATTGTTAAAAATGTACGATTTTTAAGATTGATTTTTTAACAGTCCATTTTAGTGGACACTAATGATTATTTTTTTGAAAAAAAATTGCCCAAAAATTTGCATATATCAAGAATTTTTTGTAATTTTGCACTAGATTTCAAGAAGAGTAGGCGAAACTGAAAATATTTTATGCTATGAACACAAAAAACATTCATGCCAAAAATGATGTTAAAACGTTGCTGGGAAATTTTCTAAGCAGAGTAACTCCAAATGAACGTTATGCTTCCTATGATTACTGTTTCCGATATTTCCAAACAAATCGTCACCAATTGTCACATAATATGGAAATATCATGTTTGCACCTCTGGAGTTATCTTGCAAGTTGGGGAATGCTCCGCGGAAGCAGCAAACTGCTAACAGAATGTAGTATGAAAGTTCTCTCTGATGTGATAAAATATTTGGACTCTCTTCCGGATGAAGATTGGGATTTAGATATTGAAGATTACACAAACGAGAACAAATGTTGTCGTATTCTCGATATATATAAAGAAATCTCATCTCGTATTGCAAAAATTAGAATCGGTAGTAGCAATAATATAATAGGAGTAAATGCAACCCCAACCTTGGTGACAAAAATTATGTTGGGCACATTGGGGTGTGTTCCTGCCTTCGATGAATATTTCTCAGAAGCATTGACAAAAGAATTTTCTAATGCTCAATCGCATTGTGGTTTCTGCACGCTTACACTGCAATCGATGA
>CALZHO010000174.1 GCA_945787425.1 uncultured Bacteroidales bacterium | reverse complement strand
TGAATCCCATGAGGATAGTGCTCAACTTTCTCGATTTCATTGGCTGGAATGTTGATTTTCCATGCGAGAAGGTGGATGTTGATTTCGTCTGTTGTTACTGTTAATTTGCGGGGGATGAGTACCATACAACTGAGTAGGGCAATGGCAACAATTACGAAGGTGATCAATAGCATCACTTGCTTGGTGGTGTACCATTGATAAGCCATATAAATCATTGTAACTATGATGATTATCAAAGCAAGCAGAGTAATCCACTTAATAGGATGAGATAAAGGAAGGAAATGGGTTGTTTTCATAAGGCAAATAATTTAGAGTTTGTATTGTCGTTGTATAGATATGCAATAATATCGTTTTGCAGGTGTTGGTACAAATCGGCAGAAGATACACCTAATTTGTGAGCAATGCGCTGTTTGTAGTTGCGTATGCTTTTTTCGGAGTAGCAGATATATTGCGCTATCTCATCTAAAGTTAGGTGAGGATAAACGAGGAGATAAGTGCAGAATTGCACCTCGCGTTCTGCCAATTGTGTGCGACTTTCGAATGATGCTATCCAATTATTGAGTTGAGCGTCAATGTATTGGAGCATGGAGTTGTAGTTTGTCCAAGTTTTCTCTGGAGCGGGGTGCTGTGTACGGATAGTCGCTATGCGTTTGTCTAAATCGTAGAGGTGTTGTTGTCTAAGAAGTGCAGCTTCTTGCTCAGCCATGCGCTGAGATAGTTCGTCAATCTTTTGATGGGCAGCTTGTAAACGAATGAAATTTTGTTTGCGATATGAGAAAGCAGCGATACAGACAATCGCCACGCCCAATAGCATAATGAGCAAGTCTATTATTTCCCCTATTGATATGTTAAGCACTTGCATTTCCATTTCGTTTGCAAAGGTAGTGCTTTTTTTGCAAATAAGCAAGAATTATGTGCATTTGCACACGCGGCAGAGGTGCGTGTGCGTGAAAATCAGTGGATTAGACGGCGGATTGTACACAGATGGATGAAGAAAATATGCTTCTTATGGGTACATAATGACAAAAGAGAGTGTATCAGAAGACACACCCTCTCGTGATGAAAAACAAGTCCTACTTCATCAAATTGGCATCTTGATAAGAGGTTTATTATTGCAACTTAAACGAAATTGGCAAAGCAAATTTTACGCGAACTGAATCACCATTTTGCATACCCGCAGTCCATTTGGGCATATTCAAAATGACACGCAATGCTTCAGCATCTAAAAGTTCGTGACCACTACTCTTCAGTATCTTTGCTTCGTTAATAGAACCATCTTTTTCTACGACAAATTGGCATACCGCAACTCCTTCCCAATGATTGTCTTGAGCCTTGGTAGGGTATTGGATATTTTCACCCAAATACTTCATTAACTCACCCATTCCGCCTGGGAACTCTGGCATTTGTTCTGCTACGGGCAATGCCTCTTCAAGTGCTTCAGTGGCAATATCATCTGCCTCATCTACTACAGTTTCTTCAACCACAACAACCTCCTCTATTGGAGTAGTTTGTTGCTTCTCTGCTTGTTTTGTACATGCCATACATGTGATGGCAGCCATAAGGATTAATGCTAACTTTTTCATAATTCTGTATTTAATTGGTTAATAACTATTTCAAATTCAGGAAGTTCGATAACTGACGCAAAGTCTGTATAGCAGAACTCTGGCAACTCTACCACTTGTTTGATTGTCTTGGTTTTGTTTTCTTTAGTTTGTACTGTCATTGGGTCATTGAAGTTGGTGTTGAATTGTATGCCCAAGCCGATAATAATACCCGCAACAGCGGCAGCAGGCGTTGTAATCCACAGAAGCGAACGCTCGCGTCTTCTCGGATTGATAATGGGGCGTGTTTGTTTGATAGTTTCGGCATATCTGTGCTTACCGAAAGCTGATAATTGTGATTCAAAATTACGCATAGTCTTCTAATTTTTTTCGTAGTTTGAGGATTAGTGTATGTAGGCGCGATTTTACAGTCCCGTCGGGAATACTGAATATCGCTGCAATCTCTTTGATGGATAGTTCATCCGTGAAACGGAGATCAAATAGCAATTGTTCTGGAGCGGAGAGCTGATTCAATTCTTTGGTTAGTACCTCAAATAGTCGCTCGTTGTCTATTTGTAATGCGGTGTCGTCTTCTTGCGCTTCTTCCGTTGTGGCTATCACTTCTTCTACATAAAGTGATTGATAATCAATATCGCGGTAGGTGTTGCGCAGTAGGTTGAATGCTATTGTGAATAGCCATGGGCGAAACTTCTGAGGAGGTTGATATTGTACACTTGCGTTCCACAGTTGCAGAAAGAGGTCCTGGGTAAGATCTTCTGTTAGCAGTTGATTGCCACCTGTTCGGCGGAAGAAGAAGTTTTGCATAGCAGGCATATAGCGTTGCCAGAGTTCATCGAATGCTTTTTCTTCTCTACACTGTACAAGTCGCATCAGTTCCTCATCCGAAATACTTTTATATGGTCGCCAAAAAGTAATCATTAGTTTGTTACACGAATTATTTTCATTTGCTTTTCACTAATGCATACACACAAATTAGAAAAAGGTTCATTTCTCGAAGCAAAATTACTATATTTTTTTGAACTAAGCAAGAAAAATCGCCTTTTGAGATGATTTTTTCTTTAAACAGATAAGTCAACGGTTTCAGGAAAGTAGTCAACTTTTTTAGGAATTAGGTCAACTATTTCGGGAATCAAGTCAACCTTTTTAGGACTCAATCTTAAGAAAAGTGCTTTTTTAGTCATGAGGTCTTCTTTCGGAGTTCTGTCGGAGTTCTCTCGGTTGTCGGTCGGTGGAATAAGGGTAGGTATAAGAGAAGTAAAAGAGACGGCAATCTTAATAAAACGCACATTTCCTGATTCGGAGTTCTTAGGTCGTTCCTTGGTTCGTCTTAGGTTCGTCCTTGGTTTTTGACACGGAGCATATATATAAGGTACAAGGGAAGGAAATCTTAATAAACGTGATAGTGTAGGGTGTAGAGTGTAAAGTGTAAAGGCGGGGATTTACTCGGCGAACTACCGCCGAGCACTCAACAGACGGGCGGAAAGTGTCCCAATATGATAGGGAACTGATAAACAAAGAGACAAGAATACCCGAATAACATTCGGGGTAACAAACATAGAAGTGCGCAAAGCGCAGTTTAGAGGACGGCGCAAGCGCCTACAGTTTAGAGGCAGGGGAGTACCCGAATAGTATTCGGGACAATTGACAAAGAAAAAGAGAGGAGATAAAAAAGAAAACCGAGCGGGAGTCCGCTCGGTTTTCGGGGGTATTCTAGTTGGTCTAGCTGCAATAGCTGTGTTAGTACTACTAGTTGGCATAGCTGTACTAGCCA
>CALZHO010000173.1 GCA_945787425.1 uncultured Bacteroidales bacterium | reverse complement strand
CGCTTGCGGACAAACAACGCAGCTCCGCTGCATACAACGCTCGGCATAGCCGAGCAAAAGAGCGATCTTTGAAGTATTGTGATATTTTGACAAAAAAATGCAAAATCTTTTGGTCTATTGAAAAAAAATGCATATCTTTGCAAAAATTTTCAGTAGAATATGAAAGAAGTAAGTCGAAATGAGTACCTAACTCGCTTGGAAAACAAACGAGGCAATCGTATGGTAAAGGTGATAACAGGTATTCGCCGTTGTGGCAAATCCTATTTGTTATTCACTCTTTTTCGTCGTCATTTGATGGCGCAGGGTGTGGATGAGCAACATATCATTGCGCTCGCTCTTGACGATATACTAAACGAGGAATATCGAAACCCGAAAACATTATATCAGTACGTGTTAAGTCGTGTTACTGACAATCAGGTGTATTATGTCCTATTGGATGAGATACAATTGGTCGGCGGATTTGAGGCAGTACTGAATGGTTTTCTTCATCGTGAGAATCTGGATGTGTATGTTACGGGTAGTAACTCGCGTTTCTTGTCTTCGGATATTATCACGGAGTTTCGTGGTCGAGGCGATGAAATTCGTGTGACTCCTTTTCGATTTGCTGATATATGCACCTTGTATGATGAACATCCACAAGTGCTTCTTAGCCAGTATTATCGTTATGGTGGAATGCCTCAGGTGTGGCAAACGGATATAGCGGAAGAACGTGAGCAGTACCTGCGAAGTTTATTTGACAATGTCTATTTGTCCAATATAATCGGACGCTACAATCTGCGTGGTGTAGAGGAGATTGGTATTTTGACGGATGTCTTAGCTTCCGCAGTGGGTTCGTTGACAAATACTTTGCGACTAAAGAATACATTTGTTTCAGAGCGCAAATCAACTATTTCTCAGAATACGATAAGTAATTACATTGATTACTTAAAAGATTCTTTTCTTGTGTGCGAAGCCAAGCGCTATGACATCAAGGGCAGACAATATATAGGTGCGCAACAGAAGTACTATTTTGTGGATTTAGGTTTGCGTAATGCACGTTTGCAGTTCCGTCAGCAAGATGACGGACACTTGATGGAGAATATGATTTACAACGAACTGCTTTGTCGTGGTATGGCTGTGGATGTGGGGATTGTACCTGTTTCTGAAAAGGATGAAAATCGAAAATTGATTCGTAAGCAGTACGAGGTGGATTTTGTGGTGAATAGTGGAAGCCGTCGTTATTATATTCAGTCTGCTTTTGATATGCCAACAGGCGAGAAACGTCAGCAGGAAACGCAATCTTTTCGCAAGATTGGAGATGGGTTCAAACGGATTTTAATACAGAATGCCCCTGTTGTGCCGTGGCATGATGAAGATGGTATTCTTACCATTTCGCTGACCGATTTCTTGTTAAAACCAGATGCTTTAGATTGGTGACAAGCCGCTAAAACTTTTGCATTAACATTTTGTACGCGTTGCGTACACTATTTGTCAAGAGCAATTTGCATAGAGCAAGTTGTTCTTGTTTTATAGCCATTGTTGAAATATCACGTTATGTAGTTATAAGAAAAAAATGCGTATTTACGCAAAAATTTCTTATAATATACTTAATTATACTATAATCGGGGGTAGGCTAACAACCAACGCAGCTCCGCTGCACACAACGCTCGGCTTGCCGAGCCAAAAAGGCGTTCTTTGAAATAGTGGAATTACCAAAAAATGAGAAGAAAATGCACTTTTTTCTCTTATTGCTTGTGTATATCAGAAAAAAATAGTACTTTTGCAGCACAAAAGTAATTGATAATTATTATGAATATGCAAGCGCAGGTGAATTATGATGGTGGCGTGCACGTACACGAGGAGCCACTGGTCAATCCTAATTGGCAGAATCAATCTCATTATTCTCACGAAGAATTTTGGGATATGGCATATGCTGATATGGGTAAACGTTATGGCATGAGCGACATTCGTGAGGCAGAATGATGCGCGTGATTAGATATAGTGCCGATGCCTATAATGATATCGTTAATCTCAACGACTATATCGTTCAGCAATGTTGTGCTCCTTTGACCGCTAAACGCTATCTTGCAGGTTTGGAGCAGAGGATTTTGTGGCTGAAGCAAAATGCAGATTTGTTTCCTATAGTGCCAGAGTTATCTTTTCAGTTGGGTACTCCCATTCATCGGTTAAATTATGAGCGAATGGCAATCTTTTATTCGATGACAGATGAGGCGGTGTATATCCATCGTATCATACCTCAGAGTATGATTTATTAAATAAATAGTTCATTATAAATAGTAAACGGTAATTCCACAAAAACGGAATTACCGTTTTTTTGTATATGGAATCATTGAATTAAAAGATACCCCCGCGCCAGCCCCTTAGTACTACTAATCCGGCTAACGCAACTATAACAACTATAGCAGCATCCCGCCCTTCGGGCGACAACATAAAATAATAAATCCAGCAATGGATAATATAAAATCAAAACAGTAAATTAGAAACGATTATCCTCGTGAAACGAGAGTGTATATAATAACTTCTTATAAATACAAATATTAAGAATGATGAAAACTTTTAAACCGAAAATGGATAAAGACCTTAAGGATTATTTACAAGACTCTAGGAATGTTAATGTGATTCTTCGTTGGTCAGATGCAATTTCAATTGCTGATTTTAAGAAAAGTGAACTTTCAAGCGAGGAAAGTGGCACTATATGTCAAGATGACGTGATATATATATTTTGGGGGAAAGATAAAAATGTTCATAAGGCTATGGATGTTGGACTAACAACGCGCGCATTAGACGTGAGAACAAAGGAGCATCTAAGTAAAGGCGATTATTTAGAGGGGTATCCTTATAGTCAAGAAGTGTATTGTGGAAAGATAGAAGCCAATGTGTTAGTAGATAGAGATTTATTAGAGCAAGTGGAAGGTGTGATAATCCAAACCTTGGGTAAAAAAATCGAAGGACTTGATAATACTGTATTGTGTAATGACTCAAAAAGAAAAGCATCTATGTCACAATATAAAATAGGACATATATATAATCAAAATGTACCAAAGAAGTTGATAAATGTATTGCCTGTCTATATACCAGAAAATGACTAATATCAAGTTATAGAGATCTTTATATAATATAACCCAAATATAGTAAACTTTTAAAACTCAAAAAATATGAAAAAATTATTATCAATTGTAATCTGTCTAATCCTCGGAGTAGGTGCGTTGTATAGCCAAGGCACTGTGACTGTATGGGCATACGCAAATGTCAACACTCAAAGTCAAAGTAATTTAGGAGGTGGTCAAGTACAAGCACATGCTGCATCTCGCGATAAGTGGAATTCTACATGGAACTCTGGCACAATAGGT
>CALZHO010000172.1 GCA_945787425.1 uncultured Bacteroidales bacterium | reverse complement strand
GCACGCGCATTGTCGCCCAAGTAGAGATAATCGTACTGGGGAAGATGTTGGCGAATGTGATTCAGGATGGTCAATCCGCCATAACCGCTGTCGAAAATACCAATCAAATCAGTTTACAGTTTATAGTTTATAGTTGAAAGGCATGGAAATTCGGTGCAAAGGTACAAAAAATAAATAAAATGCACAAATAATTTGCATAAATGGCATTTTTTTTGTATCTTTGCAGGCAAAATCAAAAAGTATATAATTAAAATTGAAAGAATATGAAATTTAATGTATCAAGCTCGAAATTGTTTGCTCAGTTGCAAGCAGTGAGTCGTGTGATTGCTGCAAAGAATAGTTTGCAGATTTTGGAAGCTGTGTTGTTTGACCTCGAAGGCGATGTGCTGACATTAACCGCTTCGGATAGTGAGACAACTATTCGCACTTCCTTAACCGTAGAAGATGCACAAGGTGCAGGCAAGGTGGCAGTAGGTGGTAAGTTGCTGTTGGAGACCCTGAAAGAGTTCTCGGAGCAGCCATTGACCTTCCAGATAGATGAGCAGAACTTTGGTTTGAATATTACCAGTGCGAATGGTACATATAGTTTTGTGGGCGCGAATGGTTTGGAGTATCCAGAAATGCCTGTTGAGGATGGTGAAAATACTTTCTCTATGCCAGCCAATGTGTTGCTGGATGCGATCAATAAGACTATCTTCTGTACGGCAGATGATGAGTTGCGTCCTGTGATGAATGGTATCTACTTCGATTTGAGCGAAGAGAAAATAGCTATGGTGGCTACCGATGCGCATCGTTTGGTTCGTTATGTCAACGAGGACGTGAAGGGGTCGCAGGCGGTTAGCTTCATTTTGCCAAAGAAACCTGCGCAATTGCTCAAGCAAGTGTTGCAAAAAGAGGCAGAAGAAGTGAAAGTGACCTTTGGTCAAAAGAATGCGAAGTTCGAGTTTGGCACGACCGTGATTGTTTGTCGCCAAATAGAGGGTCGTTTCCCTAATTACAATGCGGTGATTCCACAGAATAATACCAACAAGGTGTTGGTGGATCGCCAAACGATTGTGAATGCCTGCAAGCGTGTGGCTGTGTTTGCGAACACGGGTACCAGTCTGTTGAAGCTGGCATTGAGTGAGAATCAAATCAAGATTTCTGCACAAGATATTGACTTCTCTACTTCGGCAGAGGAAACCATCGCTTGCGATTATAGCGGAATGCCAATGGCTATTGGTTTTAAGGCGCCATTCTTGATTGAGATATTGTCGAATATAGCTTCGCAAGAAGTGGTTCTGCAATTGGCTGACCCTGCTCGTGCTGGTTTGATTTTGCCAGCTGAGAATGAGGAGGGACAAGATTTGCTGATATTGTTAATGCCAATGCTCCTCAACGACTAATGAAGTTGCAATTAACTCGCCCGTTGGTTTTCTTTGATTTGGAGACAACGGGACTAAATATCGCATCGGACAGAATTGTCGAATTGAGTTATTATAAGGTCTTTCCTAACGGTACATCGGAAGGAAAGACCTTCCGCGTCAAACCTGTGCAGATGATGTTGGGACAAGAAGTGCAACTGCATATCTCTGAAGAGGCGAGTGCGGTGCATGGTATTTATGATGAGGATTTGGTGGATTGCCCAACCTTCAAGGAGATTGCGCCAGAGCTGGTGAAGGTGCTGGAAGATGCTGATTTGGCAGGATACAACTCCAATCATTTCGATCTGCCCCTGTTGGCGGAGGAGATGATGCGCGCAGGCGTGAATATAGACTTGAAGGGGAAAAAGATGGTGGATGTATTCACTATTTTCCAACGCCAAGAGCCACGCAACTTGGTGGCGGCGTATAAGTTCTACTGCGGAAAAGACCTGACCCACGCACACTCGGCAGATGCCGATACGATGGCGACATATGAAGTGTTGATGGCGCAACTGGAGAAATATGATATGCCTGCTGACGTGGATGGCTTAGCAGAGTTTACGGCGGGAAATGTGCGTTTTGCGGACTTCGCGGGTCGTATTGCGTATGATGCACAAGGCGTGGAGATATTCAACTTTGGTAAATACAAAGGACAACCTGTGGCTGATGTCTTCCGTCGCGATCCGGGATACTATGGTTGGATTCAGAATGGCGATTTTCCACAATATACCAAGAATGTCTTTACGCGACTCTACTTGAGTTTGCGCAAATAACCACTCTATACAATTCTACACAACATTGAATAATACTCTCACCATATTAGGTTGTGGCAGCGCTATGCCTACCTTCCAGAACTCGCCCTCTGGGCAGGTTGTGGAGTTATGCGACAAGTCCTTCTTGGTGGACTGTGGCGAAGGTACGCAGTTGAAGATGCGGCAGTTAGGTGTGAAGACGGCGCGGCTATATACTGTGCTGATTTCGCATCTGCATGGTGACCATTGTTTTGGGCTGATAGGGCTGATTTCTACTTTGGGTATGATGGGCAGAACGCAACCGTTGCATATTTATGCGCATGGCGATTTGGAAAAACTGCTGCGCCCGCTGTTGGATTATCATTGCCAAGACTTGCCATATGAGGTGGAGTTTCATACCATCAATCCACGCAAGAAGGAAGTGATTTTTGAGGATCGTACACTGACGATTGAGACTATTCCACTCAAACATAAGGTGCCCACTTGTGGTTTCCTTTTTACGGAGCATCACCGCGACAAAGAACCACGCAAACGCTATGCTTATTGTTCCGATACAGCGTATCGCGAGCAGATTGTGGAGCAGATAGCGGGTGTGGAGGTGTTGTATCATGAGGCAACATACACCGAAAAAGACGCAGATAAGTGCAAAAAACATACCCATTCTACCGCCAAACAAGCAGCGCAAATAGCCAAATTGGCGGGTGCGAGGAAATTAGTTGTGGGGCATTTTAGTGCGCGTGAAGACGATCATACAGTGTTTTTGAACGAGGCACAAGAGGTTTTTGTCAATACGGTGTTGGCGGAAGAAGGTAGAACGATTGAGATATAAATGGCGAAAGTTTCCACGCAATATGTATGTTCTAACTGTGGTGCTAAGGCACCTCAGATGATTGGTCGTTGTCCTGTGTGCGGCGAGTGGGGGACATATGAGGAAGAACTGAAAACGGAAATCGGAAAAGGGAAAGGTGTGAGCCTTTGCCGCGGTGCTACTGCGCAACGATTGCACGAGGTGGATGCGAAAGAGGAGATGCGAATCGATATGCATTCTTCGGAACTCAATCGCGTGTTGGGTGGCGGATTGGTACCTGGCAGTTTGGTGCTATTGGGTGGAGAACCTGGAATAGGCAAATCCACGTTGGCATTGCAAGTACTGCTGAAAATGGGCGACAAGAAAACACTTTATGCCAGTGGCGAGGAA
>CALZHO010000171.1 GCA_945787425.1 uncultured Bacteroidales bacterium | reverse complement strand
GAACGCCAAATCATCGGTACGGCGCGCTATGTGGGTATGGGCGGTGCAATGACAGCTATCGGTGGCGACCCCTCGGCTGCATTGGACAACCCTGCGGGATTAGGACTATATCGCCGAAACGAGATTACATTGACTATTGACGAAACAATAGACAATACTACACAACTGCTAAACCACTCTACACAACCGCTACACAACCGCTACACTCGTTCCCGTTTTGCAGCACCGCAAGTGTCGGCCATCTGGTCGTGGGGCAATCCAATGAAGCAACGCGGACTGATTTACAACAACCTGATGTTCTCCATCAACCGCCTGGCTAACTACAATCGCGATGTGGTGGTTAATGGACAAAATACGGGCATGGTGAAGACCATGTGCTTGTTGTCTCAAGGATTGGCAGAAGAGGATTTTGATAAGAACGCATGGAATAACGAAAATATAGGTTGGTTGAGTATATTGGGGTATAATGGATATTTAATCAATCCCATAGTGGATTCGTTGGCAGATGACCCAATGAAGAAATATCAATGGATACCTGCGGTAGAGTTCACAGAAGGAACCCTCTCTATTTCTGAGTCGGGTAATTATGACCAATATTCTCTCTCTTGGGCTGGAAACATCAGCAACCAGTGGTATGTAGGCGTTGCTTTAAATATCCCCACATTGTCTTATACCAAGCATGTGTCGCTTACGGAAACCAATCGTGTCAATTCTGCTGAACTGAAGTCAATGTATCACCTCTCGGGTGTAGGTGTGAGTGGTACACTCGGTTTGATTTACCGCCCCATTCAAGCGTTGCGTATCGGAGCTTCGCTCCAAACACCTACCATAATGACCTTGTCTGTGCAGACGGAGGGCGATATGTACAATACAATCAGCGGCAAGAAATACGAGGTTCGGACCCCAGAGAGTGGTATCATGACTACAAATATGGTGTCACCTCTGCGCACAAGTGTCAGTGTGGCTGGGCAGTTACGTAGCATAGGATTATTAGCCGTGCAATATGATTATGCACATTCGGCAGAAATGGAAGATGTACATACGCTGCGTGTGGGAGCAGAGGCGCAAGTGACACGCGGATTATTTCTCAATGCGGGCTATGTGTATGAGTCTTCATTCATAAAGGAAGATCCTATATGGATGTTGGGCTACAACGAGGTGCGCACGGACATAGACTATCGCTACACACAGAGTACGCAATATGCCAGTGTTGGGTTGGGCTATCGCAGTGATAGGGTCGTAGCACAGGTGGCATACCAATATCGTTGGCAAATACTTCATCAGTATGCTTCAGAAATGCACCTGTCGCCAATGGATGTGCACACACAGACTCACCGCATCGTAGCCACTTTGGCGTGGCGATTTTAACAATCCGTGCCTTTACACTATAAACTTTAAACTTTCAACCCACTTTTGGCACGATAATTGTAAAAGAATAGGATATACTGCTCCACGCGAAGCCACTGTACGCGAAGCCAATAACGCGAACAATGTGAACCTCTTTACGTGAGCAAAGCGAACCTTAAAATACTTGTTGCATTGCTCAGAGACCGGAAAACTCAACACATATATTTTTTCCGAGAAAGGTGCTCTTTCCAATGGCGTGCTAATACTCTACGCCGAGATCGACCCCATAAGGTCGTAGCGATGAGGTAGTTAGATTACAAAGGACCTGTACCCCTCAAATCCTTTTTTTAGGAGTTTTCTCGAGTTAAGTAGCAATGCAGCAATTTTTTTATAATTCTGAGCCGCTCGCTGTGTTGTTGCGAGCGGAACAAGTTGTTGGATTAAGTTGTTTAAGTTGTTGTAAATAAATAACTCGTTTAATTTTTGTTTTAATAACATGACCCGTGCTTATATCAATGAAAATCGCACCCGCTTTATGGAAGAGTGGGCGAGTCTTATTCGTATTCCCAGTATCAGTTGCCAACCTGCACACAAGGCAGATATGCTCCGCTGTGCCGAACGTTGGCGCGAACTCCTGCTCGCCGCTGGCGCACAACACGCCGAGGTGATGCCCTCCGCAGGCAATCCGTTTGTTTATGCCGAGTACAATCCAATATCCAAGAGCCACGAAGTGGCGTCCAATACCCAATATCCAATACCCACCGTCCTCGTCTATTCCCACTACGATGTGATGCCTGTAGAGCCATTGGAACTATGGAACTCTGAACCTTTTGAACCTTCCATCCGCGATGGCCGCCTCTATGCCCGTGGAGCAGATGATGACAAGGGACAAGCCATGATTCAGGTGAAGGCATTTGAATACCTCGTGAAGCACGGACTGATGAACTGCCATGTTAAGTTTATCTTTGAGGGCGAAGAGGAGATTGGCAGTCCCAGTCTGGATGCATTTCTTAAGGAGCACCGCGACTTGCTTGCATGTGATATTATTCTCGTGAGCGACACTTCTATGATTGGCAAAGACACTCCATCTATCACCACGGGACTGCGTGGTTTAGCTTATTGGGAGATAGAAGTCACAGGACCCAACCGTGACTTGCACAGCGGACACTTCGGCGGCGCGGTGAAGAACCCAATCAATGCGCTCACGGAGATGCTCTCTAAGGTGGTGGACGACAAGGGACGCATCACTATCCCTCATTTTTACGATGACGTGCTACCTATTCCAGAGGCAGAGCGTGAGATGATCAAGCAGATTCCGTTCTCCGAGCAGGCATATTGCGAGGCGATAGATGTGGATACTACGTTTGGCGAGGAGGGGTATTCTACCTTAGAGCGCAACTCCTGCCGCCCATCGTTTGATATCTGCGGTATTTGGGGTGGTTATACAGGCGAGGGTAGCAAAACCGTGTTGCCAAGCAAGGCGTATGCCAAGGTTAGTTGTCGATTGGTAGCGAACCAAGACCACGAGAAGGTGAGTCAAGCGTTTATTGATTATATACAAAGTATTGCGCCCGCGGGCGTATGCGTGAAGGTGACGCCTATGCACGGTGGACAGGGCTATGTATGTCCAATTGATATTCCTGCGTATAAAGCAGCGGAGCATGGCTTTGAGGTAGCATTTGGCAAACGACCATTGGCTGCTCGTCGTGGTGGTAGTATTCCTATCATCAGTAGCTTCGAGCAGATACTCGGCGTGAAAACTATCCTCATGGGCTTTGGTTTGGAGAAGAATGCTATTCACTCGCCTAATGAGTCCATGGACCTCGAGGTCTGGGAAAACGGCATTGTCGCCGTTGCAGAATTCTACAAACATTTGTAATATCATTAAGGCAACAACATAACGCCCCTATGGTTGATTTTCCATAGGGGCGTTATATATTATCACTCCAAACAACAGTCGAGGGCTTGGATGATGGCGGCTTTATCCATGTGCTGACCGATGAAGACCAG
>CALZHO010000170.1 GCA_945787425.1 uncultured Bacteroidales bacterium | reverse complement strand
GAGGATCTCGGGCATTACACATGAAGTGAGCTTTGTCGCACTCCTTCAGGTCCCAAAAATTGCAGGTCTGTTTTTTACCAAAGGCCCACTTTAGGTATACAAAATGCACGAGTTTCTTCAGTACGCGAAAACATTTTCACAAACACCTACGCAGAAGCACTTGTAATACAGATGCTTCCGCGTGTTGTATATATCATAATATTCCTTTGTTCCTTCCCCTCAAATCTCATTCGAGTATTGCTTGCCTCTCCGCCACCAATCTAATGCTCTAATCCAAAAAACTAAACGAATTTTCGGAATATAATCCAAAAAATCGAATAAATTTTCGGCATATAATCCAAAAAATTAAACAAATTTTCGGAATACAATCCAAAAAGTTTGCATATATCGAAAAAACACACTATCTTTGCGCCGATTATCATATCGCATAAAATAAGCGTTGATAGGTATTTCAGAAATGACCATTTCGGAAATGGCTATTTCTGATGTAGTTTATAGTTAATTGACATAATCCAACCACAACAATATGACAAGTTTTAAACCAAATGCTTGGGTACTTCCCCAACCAGTATTGATTATCGGAACCTACAATGCCGACGGTACTCCCAACGCCATGAACGCTGCATGGGGCGGACACTGGGATAAGACACAAATCGTTATCTCAATGGGCATACATGCTACAACTGAGAATTTGGCGATTTCACCCGATTTCACCGTAAGTTTTGCTACTACCGACACCGTTGTAGCATCAGACTTTGTGGGCATTGTGAGTGCAAAGAACGATCCACAGAAAATGGCAAAGACAGGATGGACAGCCGTACCTGCTGAACATGTAAATGCGCCCGTATTCATCGACTTTCCGATGACACTGGAGTGCCGCTTGGTGCAGAAATACGAGGAGTCAGAAAGCGGCTACTGCCTTGTGGCAGATATTGTGAATATCCTCTGCGATGAACAGTACCTCGCTGCTGATGGAAAACCCGATGTAGAGAAGATGAAGATTATCACTTTCGATCCCGTTCATATGGGCTATATCGAACTCGGTGAGCGCGTAGGCAATGCCTTCGCCGATGGCAAGAAACTGAAATAAAGAAATATAATTATCCACCATTTAAACAACTAATTTATGAACAATTTTTTTAAGACTAAAGGCATCATGAGTGTTGCCATCGTGGTAGTACTCGTGATCTGTTGCAGTATTTTTGTGCGCTGCACACGTGTGGATTCCTCTGAAGTAGGTATCAAGTTTAATAAACTCTCTCTGACGGAGCAAGGTACTTTGGATGCTACTCCTGTGACGGGTTATGTATTCTATTGCCCCATTACAACGGATGTGTTTACTTACCCAATCTTCGTGCAACGCGTAGATTATCACCCATTTAATGTCAATACTAAAGATGCGGCTATCTTTGAGATGGACCCAACGATGGCGTACTATCTCAATCGCGATAAGGCAGTGGATGTATTCTTTAAGTACCGCCGCTCGCTTAGCGACATTGAGGAAGGATATATGCGTACTGTAATTTATGATGCATATCGCGTAGTGGCTAACAACTATACCTCGGATGAATTGATGGCCAACCGAGCAAGTTTTGAGAGCGAAGTGCGCATCATGCTTGACTCAACATTGACGACTGAGGGATTTATCGTGACAGAGTTTACCTCGCAAATTACTCCTCCAGAATCCCTTCGCCAAATGATTGACGCTAAGAACGCCGCCGTACAAGCTGCATTGAAAGCAGAAAACGAGGTTAAGCAAGCCGAAGCGAATGCCAAGATTGCCATTGCCAAAGCCGAAGGTGAGGCACAAGCAATGAAGATTAAGGCGGATGCCGAAGCATATTACAACCGCACAATCTCTGCGTCTTTGACGCACAATATCGTGCTCGAAGACTGGATTGAGAAATGGGACGGTAAGATGCCACAAATCCAAGGCAGCAACAATATGATGCCAATGATCAACTTCACGAAGTAATTCATTTTATTCTAATATGAAGATTGGCCTTGTTCTGGAAGGTGGAGGCATGCGGGGATTGTACACCGCAGGCGTGCTGGATGTGATGATGGAGCATCATTTCCTGCCCGATGTAGTGTGCGGAACTTCGGCAGGTGTGACATTTGGTGTGAACCTGCTGTCGCAGCAGCGCGGGCGCGTACTGCGCTACAACTGCCGCTATGTGGGCGAACGCCGCTATATCAGCATGCACTCATGGTTGACCACAGGCAATATGATCAACAAAGATTTTGCCTATGGGTTGCTGCCCCGCGAACTGGATCCGTTTGATGAAGAGACTTTTGAACGAAGCAAATCCGAGTTTTATGCCACCATTACCAATATGCGCACTGGGCAAGCCGAGTATGTGCGTATTACAGACATATGGAAGCAGATGGATGTGATTCGTGCTTCGGCATCGCTGCCGATCATCTGCCAACCTGTGGAGTGGCAAGGTGAGAAGTACTTGGACGGCGGACTATCGGATAATATTCCATTGGATAAGTGCTTGGAGTTGGGTTGCGACAAAGTGATTATCGTGCTGACAAGACCGATGGACTATGTGCGCAACGATCATATTGCTCTGCTGTGCCGTTTGGCATTCCCTCGCTACAAGGCATTGCTGCGCACCATCGAGCAAAGGAATGACCAATATAACACTCGTATTCAGCAGATTAAAGAGTTGGAGAAAGAGGGAAAAGTGTTTGTGATTCGTCCGTCGGAGAATCGCCCTATCGGTCGTTTAGAGAAAGATCCAGAGAAGTTGAAAGCACTCCATACCCTCGGTATGCAAGATGCACAAAAGCAATGGCAATTGTTAGAGGAATACTTACAATAAATAAATAGGGCGTATCCGTTAAGATACGCCCTATTTTGTATTGGAGTAGGATGATCATTAATCATTCTTGCACTTGCAACTTTCCTCATCAGTGTCAGCTGTAGCCTCGTAGCTCATGATAGGTTTGCGGTGGTTTAGTTGTGCTGTCTTTTTTTGATGTATTAAATGAAAAATAATTTGTGTATTCGCATATTTTTTTGTACCTTTGCACACTCTTAAAACTTTTACAACTCTTAAAACTTTTAGAACCCTTAAAACTTGTACAACCTTTAAAACTTTTAAAACCCTTAAAACTTTTTTAACTTTATAAAACACCATGGAATTACCTTTTGCAGAATCGTGGAAGATTAAGATGGTAGAGCCCATCCGCAAATCCACCCGCGCAGAGCGCGAACAATGGCTGAAAGACGCCAAGAACAACATCTTTATGCTCCGCAGCGAGCAAGTTTACATTGACCTTTTGACCGACTCGGGTACAGGCGCAATGTCTGACCGCCAATGGGCTGCATTGATGCTCGGCGATGAGAGTTATTCGGGTAGTAAG
>CALZHO010000169.1 GCA_945787425.1 uncultured Bacteroidales bacterium | reverse complement strand
TTTGGTGGATATGCGCATGTGGCAATGGTTGTATGCTCATCCCGAAGCTGATGCCGCCGCGTTGCGCGAAGCGGTAGTCGCTATTGCCAGCGAAGTGTGGAATCAATATTATGCTCCTATTTTAGGCGAAAAAGACAGTCCGCTATTGGGAATCTATTCGCATATGGTGGGCTATGCATTGTATTTGCCTGCCTACCCAATCGGTAATCTGGTGCAATATCAGTTAGATGAACATTTAGCAAACTGCGCCACACCCGAAGAGTGGGCAAAAGAATACACTCGTATCTACCAACAAGGTTGTCTTACTCCCGACGCTTGGATGCGTGGAGCCGTAGGCAAACCTATGAGTGTGGAACCCATACTAAAAGCCGTACGAGACGCACTGTAATAAACAACAAGAGGCGGGATTTTGTCCCGCCTCATATTTTTTATATATCACACACTTAAATCAGTTCCTTAACAAAATAGGCAATCATCACACCGCAGCAAATCACCTTAACCAATGTACCAGCTAACAAACCTAAAAATGAGCCAAAACCTGCGCGCAAAGCACGATTGAAGTTGGTGTTTTTAGACTGCGTTATCGTGTTTTGTGGATGACGATTAAAATAAATCAACTCTCCCACTACTGCGCCCACGAAAGGACCAATCACTATACCCCAAGGCCCCATAAAAAATCCTAACAACAAACCGATCGTACTACCCCACACACCATACTTAGAGCCACCAAACTTCTTTGTACCCAATGCAGGAATAAAATAGTCAAGCAACTGAATAACCACCACAATCACTGCCCAGATGGTCAAAAATTGCCATGAGAACTGTACACGGTCGGTCAGGTGCAACAAAAGCAGACCCACATACGACAACGGCACTCCAGGTAATACGGGGGCTACGCAACCGATAAGGCCAAGCAATAGGCATATTGCACCTAATACAATGAGAAGAATATCCATATTAGAACTGTACTTGCGGAGCCAGCTCAGCACCTTCAACTGCTGCAAAATAAGGACGTTGCTCCGCATTCATCATATTGGCAATGATATTGGTTGGAAAACGGCGAATCATAGTGTTGAACTGGCGAGCCACTTCGTTGAAGTTGTTGCGAGCCACAGTAATGCGGTTCTCTGTGCCCTCCAATTGCGATTGCAATGCCGAGAAATTAGCGCTCGCTTTCAGGTCTGGATAACTCTCTGAGATAGCCATCAGTCTGCCCAATGCTTGACTGAGTTCGCCTTGAGCCGCTTGGAAAGCAGCAATCTGCTCCGCAGTTGCATTAGCAGGATCTACTACCACCTGTGTTGCCTTAGCGCGAGCGGCAATCACACCTTCCAATGTCTCGCTCTCGTGTGCTGCGTAACCTTTCACGGTTTCAACGAGGTTTGGAATCAAATCCGCACGACGCTGATATTGATTCTCCACTTGCGACCAAGCAGTATTCACATTCTCTTCTGCGGTAATAATAGCGTTATAACGACCAACGCCCCAGATGACTACAATTGCCAGTACTCCAAGTACTGCAATCCATGTTACAGTTTTTTTGTTCATATCTGTGTTGTTTAGTTTAATAAATTCAATATAATTCAATACAATCAGATGCTAAAATTTGCCTCCAGCACCACCACCGAAAGTGCTACCTCCGCCGAATCCACCGCCAAAATTACCTCCACCAAAGCCACCTCTAAAGCCGCCACCACCCAGTACAACCGCAGGCACTTCTTTGGGAATGATATATGTTTTCTGTTCTTGATGTCCACAGTGTTTGCAGCAGTATGTGCGCACGCCCAATCCTTCTTTGCGCGTAGTGGCGCGGTTGATAATTTGCTCACTTGTTTTCCTTAGACTACGCTTGCCACATTTGGGACATTTCTTGGGCATAGCCACTATCACGAATACTAACACCAATAGTACCAATACGATCCCCCCTGCTAATAGCAATTCAAAAAGCTCATTTTCCTCGGATTCATCGGCATAATGGTAGCGATTGGTAGCCGAAGTCATTTGGCGTAATTCTTCGGGCGCAGCCCCATCTGTACATATCTCATATATGCGCAATGCGCCTAACGCCATGGCATCTGAATAATCAGCATTACGGAGCGGTGAAATCATCGTCTTTTGTATGATCTCATTGCAAATGGCATCCGTCAGAACACCCTCTATGCCACCACCTGTCATGATACGTATATCACGCGACTCTACGGCAAGAAATAACAACACTCCCGTATTCTTGCCTTCCTTTCCTATGCCCCAACGCTGAAAAACCTCGTAACAAAAGTCAAAAGCATCCATTTCACCGATACTATTTACCGCTACTACGCACAATTCCACTTGAGTAGAGTCTTCCAATTGACGCGCCAAACGGTTGAGGAATATCACCTCGCTGGTAGCCACAATCTCATCAGGATTGCACACATAATTATGGTAATCTTGCACCTTTGGATTAGGCAAAGTAGTAGGCGTATATACCTTTGCCTGCACCAGAATAGCAAGCAAAGAAAAAGCGAGAAGTAGGTTTAGTCGTTTCATTGTTGTATAAATATCGGCAGCAAAGGTAGTATAAATTTTGCAAATATGCAAAAAAATTATTTGAAAAATGTTTTTTTATCTATTATTTTTGTCTATGTGTATTTTTTTTTGTAATTTTGCACGATTATTTGGGCGTACGCAAACACAACTAAATAGAATACAATAAATGAAAGTAGCATTGATAGGATACGGCAAGATGGGACATATGATTGAGTCCATCGCTCTGGAGCGCGGGCACAAGATTGTATGTATTATTGACCAAAATAACTTGTGCGACTTTGAGTCGGAGGCCTTTGCTTCGGCAGATGTAGCCATAGAGTTCACCACTCCGCAAACAGCGGAGCAGAACATCCGCCGCGCTTGGGCAGCAGGCGTACCTGTAGTGTGTGGTACAACCGGTTGGGATGTGGAGCCGCTCAAACAACAACTGCTGTGCAACTCTACACAACCGCTACACCATCCTACACCATCCTTGATGTGGTCTTCCAACTATAGTATAGGCGTGAATATCCTCTTTGCCCTCAACCGCCAATTGGCGAAACTCATGGTGTCATACCCAGACTACACCCCTCATATAACAGAGGTGCATCATATCCACAAGTTGGATGCCCCCAGCGGCACAGCCAAAACGCTGCAAGAGGCCATCGGCGAGGAACGATTGCCTATAGCAGATATCGAGTCTATTCGAGAGGGAGAGGTTCCTGGTATTCACACGGTTGTGTGGGATAGCGAAGTGGACACCATCAGCATCAGTCACTCTGCTAAATCGCGCAAAGGATTTGCCCTTGGGGCTGTCATAGCCGCTGAATGGATGAAAGGCAAGACAGGTTGGCACGATTTTACCGAAGTAATTCTTAGTT
>CALZHO010000168.1 GCA_945787425.1 uncultured Bacteroidales bacterium | reverse complement strand
TCGTTACCGCCAAGAGAAGGATTTTTGTGGATGGACAGATATATGATGCATATGAACTAATAGAACGGTTAATTAAGTCAGCGAAGAAGTCCATATTGTTGATTGATAATTATGTTGATGAATCGGTACTAACAATGATGAGCGAAAAAGAGGAGTTAGTGAAAGTGGACATTTATACAAAATCAATATCGAGAGCATTGAAATTAGCAGAAACTAAATTCAACGATCAATATGGAGGCTTAGCACTTCACGAAATAGCAATTTTGCATGATCGTTTCTTGATTTTAGATGATGAAACGATATATTTGATTGGTGCGTCTCTAAAAGATGCTGGCAAGAAACTCTTCGCTTTCACGCAGATAAGTACAGATTTGATTAAAGAATTGAAGAGCAAATTATAGTTAACAAGTTTTCCCGCAGAGTGGAACATCGAAGAAAACAAGAAATAAGAAAAACAAAACAACAATATACACCCCCAGACAAAATGGGGAATTACCGACAAGGGCACAGGTCATTGGGTTGGCCGTTGCTCATGAAAACGGTCAGTTGTTTGCATGCAAATGCATAGATCAGCAAAGTGATCTTTGACATATTGATATGATGAAATTTACGAAAAAAGTAGGTTTTTAACGCTGTGCCGATAGGCTGGTTGTGTTCTCAAAGAAAGGACCGTTTGTGTGGCACAGGAGGTGATAAAATTAGAATAAGATGGGGAACTGCCTATTTCAACATCAAAATATTCTGTACTACCAGCACTCACATTACTTAAAGCATAACTTCCAAATTGATTATAGGAAGAACCTGCACGGACAACTATACCTCGTGCTGTAGATGCTACAGAAGCAATTCTCCAACTGCCATTTGTTCCTTCGCTTATATTCCAGTTATACGCAGTGGGACTTGTTCTTAAATCAGAAGAAGAAGAGTATGTAATATATGAGGTTCCTGTTTTTATGGTGAAACTTGTACTATTTTCTGCAAAAGTATATTCTGTTGCATCGGACTCTTCTGTCGTAGATGATATTTTAGAGCCAGTTCCTTTGGCGTAATATTTCGTAGATTTTGTTTCATATCAATATGATTTAAATTATTGTCGTATGTATTGTAAGTTGCTCTGCGACAATATTATAAATGCTATTCAACTTTGTAAATGTAAACACATATAAAACTTGTAAACTATTAAACATTAAAGATATTATGAAACAATCTACTTCTTTCACCCAAGTGGCAACCAATCTTCTTAATGTATTACAAGGGTATACTAAGGGTATACGATTTGTCGCTTTTTTATTAGTACTTTTCACCGTCAACATTGGAACTGCAAGTGCAGAAAAAAGTATTGATTTTGAAAGTGGAACTGCTACTTATTCTGATTGGATATTTACTAATATGACATCACAACAGACTGGTTCTATTACTGCTAAGGGTGGTACGTATTATGGCACTACTGGTGGTAAAACTACTGCAAGTATCCAAACGAAGAACCAAATATCTTCTCCTAAGTCAATAAGTTGTTATGTTTCCAAGCAAACTACCAATACAACGTCATCTACATGGTATATACAGACCTCTACTAATGGTTCATCATGGACTGATGTAAAAACGCAAAGTGCAACATCTATGAGTAAAGGTAGTTGGGTTGAATTTACAGCGGATTTAAGTTCTTACTCCAATGTATATGTGAGAATTTATTATTCAGGTTCTACTGCTGTGCGTAATATTGATAATCTTGTATTAACAGAGGGTACAACAACTTCTTATGATGTGAATTGGATGGTTAATGGAGCAAATTATACTACAGGTTCTCCAACCACTTCTGTACCAGAAGGTAGTAAAGTAACAACACTACCAACTAATCCTACTTTGGATTGTAGCGGTAAAACTTTTGTAGGATGGAGCAATCAAGAGGTAACAGACGGCAATAAACCCTCTGTACTCTTTACTACCGCAGAAAATTCGCCTGTAATTACCGATAATACTAATTTTTACGCAGTTTTTGCGACTAAGGGTGCGAATCAAACAGCAACATTTGATGCTGCTACTATAAGTGGATTGACAAAATCTTCATCATCTTTAACATGGACACATAATACATCTGGAATAGAATTGTACTTATCCGCTGGTCAGCGATACACCAGTGGAACGCCAAATACTTTTACTGTAACGAGTGGTACCTCCAACTATTGTCAATTAAGTGCACCTGTGGGTGTAATCATGAGCAAAGTCGTAGCTACTTTCTGGCACAAACTATAAAATAAACTCTGTTTCTACTCCATGGACACTTTCAACAAGTAGTACAATTCAAACAATCTCATCTACAAATGGGAGTGACTATTTGAAGATGTCTGCAACATCAGGTTACCAAATTCGTATCACTCAATTAGTAGTAACTTATGCTACCTACTCCGACTACACCACCTCATGTACCACCGAAACGGCAGTTTCATTGAACCCTAATGGAGGAACTCCTGATGAGGTGAAAACATACACCACTGACGAGACAAGTTATACACTTCCTGAATGTCCATTTACTCGCACGGGTTACACTTTCGCAGGATGGGCTACTTCAACAAATGGTAGTGTAGTTTATGAAGATAAAGAAAAGATTGAAGATCTCGATGGCACTCCTATCACCCTATATGCTCAATGGAATTGCACATCTCCATCAGCAGTAGAAATCACAGGAACATACCATTTCTTCCCTGATGAAACTATAACCTTGACAGCAACTCCTACAGGTGGTAGTACCCCTATAGGTTATCAATGGCAGAAGTTTATTGAAACTGAGTGGCAAGACATATCAGGTGCTACAAATGCTACATACAAAAAAGAGCAAGCAACCATAGAAGATGTTGGACAATATAGATGCATTGTAACAACGGGTACAACTTGCTCCACTACAAGCGAGGAATACAACGTAAAATGCTTGCAATTATATGTTTATTGGGACAATAAGTCGGATAAATGTAATCAAGTGTTTACTAAAGTCGATGCAACAACTGCTACAACCACAGTTAATATGGAAAATAGTAATTACAAATACTATTTCAAAATAACAGATGGCTGTGGCAATTGGTATGGTCTTCACGGAGATATACATAGCGGTTGGTGCACAAATGTATCATTGAATGCAAACGAGCATTGTGGTTTGCAAACAACAAAATTAGGTGCATATGTATTTAATGTTGATTACTCTAATTTGGCAAACTTAAAAGTCAGCGTCATCTATCCTTCTGGTAATCAAGAAGCTGGGAAAGTTATTTATTGGGATAATAATGTGCTCAACTGGACATACTCGGATGATGCAGAAGGAAAGAATAAAATATATTATCGTATAGGTCGTAGCAACCACAACACCAAGCAACTCATGCAGTTAGTTCCTGGTACAGCGAACCTTTATC
>CALZHO010000167.1 GCA_945787425.1 uncultured Bacteroidales bacterium | reverse complement strand
CATCGGTACTATTCACCTTGCGAGCTTGACCATAAGCATCTTTGCGAGTTCCTTTACCCTTGGTAGGGTTATACGTGTCAGAATTTAGATATTTCTCTGTGTTAAATGCAAACTGGTCTCTTACCCACTCATATGGCAATTGATACATCGTCACCATGGCAGACCCAGCATTATCAGCAGCTACCTCAGCACCCTCATAACCATAACGTTTGGCCATATATGCAGGTATTTGCACTGCTTCTTTCTCATATTTAGCATATTCAGGATGTGCTGCATTATTTTTCAAGAAATTATCTATTTGCTCCTCCGTCATATAACTGTCAGGACCTATTTTATCATAAGGCAACCGCTCTATGATTTTATTATCAATCAACTTCTTCTCATTTACGCGATCCGTACGCCATTGACAAAAAGCCATAGCCTGATCCCACGAAACGCCCACTACAGGATAGAAGCTATATGCTGGATGACGGAAATAATTAGCCACATATGGCTCGTTATATGCCATCTCCTCACGCCAAACAGAACTATCTGGAAGAGTGGCTTTTACGATGTCTTGGTTATAGCGGCCAAACACAAAAGAGGTCCATTCTACATACTCTCTCCAACCCAAGTTGGTTACCTCATATTTGTCCATATAGAAAGAACTAACGGTCAACGTTCTGCGCTCGCTGTTGCGAGGAGCAGTGATAAACTCATCCATCTGACCGATAGTAAAAGAGCCGCCAGGAATCTCCAACATACCAACAGGAACATTCGTAAAATTACCAGCATGGGCCTCAAAGTTGATTGTTTTACTGTCAAAGTTCTTCCAACCAGTCAAAAAGGAAGTCTGTGTCGTCAGTTCACGTGATTGGCAAGCAGAAAGCACGACAACCAATCCTAAAAGTACAATCTTAGTTTTCGTATTCATAATTTTCTAAAATATATTCATTTTTGGTTTCAGCCTGCAAAGTTACAAAAAAAATTGCAAGTAACCTAAAAATATCGTATAAAAATTGTCTAAAACTTGCATTTTCCTAAAAAAAGTCACCATTTTCTTATACTTTTTGACAAAAACGTTGGTATTCTCCCAATATTTTTGTAACTTTGCAGGTCAAATGGAAATGTCTATTCGC
This sequence comes from uncultured Bacteroidales bacterium, assembly GCA_945787425.1. Taxonomy (GTDB): domain Bacteria; phylum Bacteroidota; class Bacteroidia; order Bacteroidales; family Paludibacteraceae; genus Colicola. Next base: position 2,286 of record CALZHO010000167.1, on the reverse strand, counting down.
ATACACAATCAACTCATGTTGCTGTCGCGCCCTCGCGTGATGGCAATTATCAATCTATCACCAGATAGTTTCTACACATCATGCGATATTGCGAACGAACAACACTTCCTATCTCAAGTGGAAAATGCGCTGAATGAGGGGGCTGACATCTTGGATTTGGGAGCATGCTCTACACGTCCTCATTCACAACCAATAGATGCCTCTACCGAATGGCAACTTCTTTGCAAGGGTCTTTCCATTGTGCGACACCATTGGCCAAACGTTCCCTTGTCGGTTGATACATTTCGTTTTGAAATTGCTCAGCAAGCTATATTGTACGGAGCAGATATAATCAATGATGTATCAGGTGCAAAAGCTGATCCACGCATGTGGAATCTTGTGGCTCAACACCATATCCCTTATGTATTGACCCATGCTCAAACGATTGGAGCAGAGCAGCCTACCATGGTACAAGTTTTAGATTTCCTGCAAAACCAGCTGCACCAACTGCATGTTCAAGGCGTTGCCGATGTGATTATTGATCCAGGATTCGGTTTTGGTAAGACCATCGAACAGAACTATGATATACTGCGCCAGCTGGATGTATTGCAGACATTGCAGGCCGCTATTTTGGTAGGCGTTTCCCGTAAATCTATGTTGTACAAGCCTTTAGGCCAAACGCCTCAGGAAGTTCTACCAGCAACCGTTGCAGCACATATGCTTGCCCTCCAAGGGGGTGCACATATCCTTCGCGTACACGATGTGCAAGCGGCTCAACAAGCCATTCAAATATTTCAGTTAACCAAACGCTAATTTGTAATTCAAATCCGCAGACATATGCACATAGGTATAAAAGATATTATTGACATTTTGCTTGTAGCGACCATTCTGTTTGGGGTATATCGGTTATTGCGAAAATCCGGTGCCAGCAATCTATTTTGGGGTATTCTGGCCTTTGTGTTGACATGGATGGTGGTTAACTATGTTTTTGATTTAGAATTAACAGGAGCTATCTTTGAGCGTTTCATCAGTGTGGGAGCTGTGGCGTTGGTTATCATTTTCCAAACAGAAATTCGCTCGTTTTTTTATGGCCTCGGTGCTCGCTTTAATATGGAGCGTGTCCGCAAACACTGGTCTAAAGCGCGCAATGCAGAATTGGCTCAGCGACAGATAGATAGCATTGTATTAGCATGTTCTCATATGTCTGCATCTAAAACGGGTGCGCTCATTGTACTCACTCAGCAACAAGAATTAAAAGAGTATGTAGATACAGGTGAAATTGTAGATGCTGTCATATCGGTACCAATGATTGAAAACATTTTTTTCAAAAACACTCCTTTGCATGACGGAGCTATGGTTATTGCTGCGGGGCGTATCCACGCCGCAGCATGTATTTTGCCCGTTTCTAAACGTCAAGATTTACCAAAATCATACGGGCTTCGACATCGAGCAGCACTTGGTTTGACCGAAAAAACAGATGCTATTGCCATCATCGTATCAGAGGAGACAGGCAAGATCTCTGTAGCACAAGGCGATAGCATCAAAACCGTAACTACCAACGAATTAGAGCACCAATATTTAGCACCTGCTTTTGGAATAGAATATAACAAAGATAATACTAAAACTAAATAAAATTATGACATTTCAACGCACCCTTGTAACCACAGCCCTTCCATATGCCAATGGTCCTGTACATATCGGACACTTGGCTGGCGTGTACGTACCAGCCGACATCTATGTCCGCTACCTTCGCCTCAAAGGCGAGAATGTCCTTTTCGTAGGCGGTAGCGACGAGCACGGTGTACCTGTGACTATCCGCGCCCGCAAAGAGGGCATCACTACCCAAGAAGTGGTGGACCGCTACCACAACATCATCAAAGAATCTTTTGAGGGCTTCGGCATCTCATTTGATGTGTACTCCCGTACCACCAGCAAGATCCACCACCAACTAGCATCAGATTTCTTCCGCAAACTCTACGACGATGGCAAATTTGTAGAGCAGACTTCCGAGCAGTTCTACGACCCAGAGACACAGGAGTTCCTTACCGACCGCAATATCCGTGGTGAATGCCCTCGTTGCCACGCGGCAGGGGCTTACGGCGACCAATGCGAGAAGTGCGGTGCTACCCTTTCGCCAGACGAACTCATCAACCCATACAACGCCATCAATGGCAACCCGCTCACCAAGAAGGAGACCAAGCACTGGTATCTCCCCTTGGATCAATACCAACAATGGCTCGAAGAGTGGATTTTGCAGGAGCACAAAGAGTGGCGTCCTAATGTCTATGGTCAGTGCAAATCATGGCT